>CBFGLL010000020.1:0-17930 GCA_965649585.1 uncultured Chitinophagaceae bacterium
TATGCTATACTGTTAGTGGTGCTGTTTTTATTTTTCCAGAGTATTTTCTGGCTGGCCTCCTATCCTATGGATGGCATTGAGTGGGCTTTTGCGGCCCTTAGTGAACAGGTGGCCAACCTGCTTCCCGATGGCTGGTTCAGTAACCTTTTAGTGAATGGCTTAATTGCAGGCCTGGGAGGTATCGTAATTTTTGTGCCGCAGATCATGATCATGTTTGGCTTAATTACTTTACTGGAAGACAGCGGTTATATGGCCCGTATCAGTTTTCTTACCGATAAACTCATGCGCAAAGCAGGCCTCAACGGAAAAAGCGTGATGCCCATGATCAGCGGATTTGCATGCGCTGTGCCCGCCATCATGAGCGCAAGAAGTATTGAAAATAAAAAAGAAAGACTGCTTACCATTCTTATTACTCCGCTTATGAGTTGCAGCGCAAGGCTGCCCGTGTACACCATTTTAATTGCGCTGGTGATTCCTAAAAAAAACCTGCTCGGGTTTTTAAGCCTGCAGGGTTTAGTGATGATGGGTTTATACCTGCTGGGTATTGTGCTGGCATTGCTGCTGGCCTGGGTGCTTAAATGGTTTATCAAAAGCACGGAAAGAAGTTACTTTATCCTGGAGCTACCGATGTACAGGAGCCCCCGGTGGAAAAACGCCATCAGCACCATGGTTGAAAAAGCAAGGATCTTTGTGGTGGAAGCGGGTAAAATAATTTTGGTGATCAGTATTTTATTGTGGGCGCTGAGTAGCTACGGTCCCGGCGGCAGGATGGAAAAAGTGAACAAGGATTTTGACGCACAAATTATTGCCCAACCAGAAAATACACAGGCTTTAGAAACCCAACGAAATGCAACCTTACTCGAAAACTCCTATGCCGGCATTTTGGGGAAGGCGATAGAACCGGCCATTACGCCGCTGGGGTACGACTGGAAAATTGGCATAGCCCTGATAACCTCGTTTGCCGCAAGAGAGGTTTTTGTGGGAACAATGGCCACCCTTTATAGCGCCGGCGATGATGATATTGAAAGCAGTAATACCCTCCGCCAAAAAATGGCTGCAGCACGCAGACCTGATGGAACTCCGGTATATACATTGGCCACCGGTCTTTCCCTCATGGTATTTTATGTGCTGGCCATGCAGTGCATGAGCACTCTTGCGATTGTAAAAAGAGAAACACGCACCTGGAAATGGCCCATCCTGCAGTTGCTCATCATGACCGCTATGGCATACTTGTTTGCCTGGTTAACCTATATTATGTTCAGCTAAAAAATTAATCCCCCTGGCGGAAAAATGACTTCCTGACCAGTGCCCACTGATTTCATTTTATTACCATTGCACCGTGTACCTTATATGACTTAATATCTGGCTGTACAACTTGCGATACAGTTCCTCCACCATTTGTTCACGGCGTGGTTCCCTGAAGTTTGAATTGTTGATGGCTTCCCAGTCCTGGGCTGTAAGTGCCCGGCTATCCCCGTTATAAGTTCCTCTTTCTTCCTGCCATTGTTCATCGCTCCGGAAACTCCTGTTGCTGATGGTTTGCCTGGTGGTAAGATCTTTTATCTGCACATCCATATTAGCGTAAGCATTAAAACGGTAACGGGTAATGTTTACAGTTGCTGACACCGTTTGATAAATCGGCCTGTTTGAAGTATCCCTGCCTATTTCAACACTTGCACTCCTGTTGTACCGGGTAGTATATGGCTGTGGATAAGGAATATCCATATTTCTCAACATGATATTTACTTCCCAATCAGGGTTAATGTTTTTATTTCTTATTTCCCAGTCGCTGTAAAAACGAGCTGCATACCTTGTATTATTACCACTGTTATAGTCCAGGTCTCTCACAAGTGCCCGTTGAAAATAATCATTGCTGTAGTTGTTCCAGCTATTGCCCCAGCCATTGCGGTTAAAAAAACTATTATCCTCTACGGGGTTGATCACCACATCCACAATCGCATTTTCGTAGGCCTCATTCATCTTGGCTGTGGCGTCCTTATAATTGCTGATATATTGGTTGGTTTTTTTGAAAGCGTTGTAAGCATTCTTAGCATTGTCCCTGCCGGGCTGTTCAAAAAAGGCCGAAGCGGTTTTATAATGTGCTGCTGCTGCCAGTTCTTTTGTTTCCAGTAATTGAGTGCTATAGTTTTCCGGTGTTATCAACCGGAAAGCAGCGGGTGAATTAATGATGGCGTTGTACGCTGCCTGTAACTGGTTGTATTCTGCAATTATCTTATCCCATTTGGCCAATTCATTACTGGCCTGGTAGCTTTTTACACGGGCAAGGTGCACTCCCGCTATATTCCTGTATAAAATGGGGATGGCTTCCCGGGCTTCCTGGTCGTCTGCATCTTTGCTGAGGCGCTTTACGGCATCCTGCAGGGCTTTGTCTTCGTCGGATCGCTGCAGGTAACTCTTGCTACTTTTACAGGCAGAAAAAACTGCCGCAATAATGATCAAGAAAAATAAAATTCTTTTCATGGCTGATTTCTTTATGCCTTTGACGCTTTTTTGGGTGTATAGTTTCAATGTAAGGAGCTACAAACCTATAACTTATATATTATTTAACAGGTATTTAGTCCATTTTTGAATGTTTTGTCCGTTCGTCCCAAAATATTACCATTCATCCCAAAAATTAGATAGCCAATTTTTCCTAAATATCCCTCAAACCCTTATTAACACTGGCTTTTATCATAAACAAGCATCTAACCCATAAACAGCTACTTTAAATTATATGGTATTATGTGTTGCATAGTACTGAAATCTTTTTATCTTTGTTCTATCAAAGGGAATAAAGCAGGTAAACAGGGATTCCGGAAAGCCCCAGCAATTACCAGCCAGCCACCCGGAGATAAAGTATAGCCATGATTAAATAATTTTCGCATAGGTACTTCCACATCTGATAAAGTAAGGATGAAAGAAAAACCTAAAAAACAGTAAAGCCATGAATATTGATAACACAGCAAGCCAGATGCGCAAGGGAGTTTTGGAGTTTTGCATCTTGTCGGTGATAAAGCAGGGAGAAGCTTATCCTTCGGATATTATCGACAAAATGAGAGCAGCAAACCTCAACATATTTGAGGGCACTCTTTACCCCTTGCTCACCCGGCTTAAGAATGCCGAATTGCTCACTTATCGTTGGGTAGAAAGCAACAGCGGCCCGCCAAGAAAATATTTTTCACTTACCGAAAAAGGAGCTGCCTTTTACAACGAGCTCGAAGCCACCTGGAACGAGCTGGCGGGAGCGGTAGAAGCCCTTACGGTAACAAACTAAATCATTCAACTGCCTTTAAAGTATAGCCATGCTTTTTTTGGTAACTCAACTTCAAAAAAACGGAAACAACAATTAGCCATGAAACAAGTAATAAATATCAACTTCCAGGGGCGGGTAGTGCCAATAGAAGTTACTGCTTTTGATCTCTTAAAGCAATATACCGATAGCCTTAACAGGCACTTCGCCAGCGAAGAAGGAAAAGATGAGATCATCAACGATATCGAAAGCCGTATCGGCGAACTTTTCCAGGAGCGTTTAAAACAAGGGTCAACCTGCATTACCGATGAGGATGTAAATGCCATCATCAAAAGTATGGGCCGCCCCGAAGATTTTGAAACAGAAGCAGAAACCATTGCTTCAACAGGAAGCTATTCCCAATCACAAAACAATACCAGCGCCGATTACCAGATCCCCGGCGAAAGAAAATTCTATCGTGCAGAGGAAGGTAAATGGCTGGGTGGTGTTTGTAAAGGACTTGCCAACTACTTCGGTATCGATGTATTGGTAGTCAGGATCATTTTCCTTGTGTTCTTCTTCGCCTTTGGCTTTGCGGCAATTGCCTATATCATTTTGTGGGCAGTGTTACCAAGCAGCGCATCCACGGTGATTGGTGGTGCAAAAAAGAAACTCTACCGTGATACTGATGATAAGATAATTGGTGGTGTTTGTAGTGGTATCGGCAATTATTTCGGTATCAATGCCTGGGTTCCAAGATTATTGTTCCTGATTCCTTTCGTAACCTTCGCTGGTAACTGGGGTGGTTGGGGAGATTTCCCGCTGGGTTTAACCCTTAGTCCTGGTGCGCTGATCCTTTACATCATTATGTGGTTGGTTCTGCCAGAAGCGCTCACAACTTCAGAAAAGCTGGAGATGAAGGGAGAAAAAGTAGATATGAACTCCATTAAAAACTCGGTAATGGAGGAAATGAGAGGAATGCAACAAAGGGCGGCTACCATGGGTTCAGAGGCCAAAGCCATCGCAGCAGAAAAGTCAAAAATGATGGGAGCCGAAATGGGCCATATAGCTAAAAGAAGCGGAACTACACTGGGTGATATCATAGTATTGCTCTTTAAAATCTTCGCTTACTTCATCATCGGTTCTGTATTGATTGGCTTGATAATAGCACTATTTGCCTTCGGTGTGTTCTCCATCGGTATGTTCCCTGCAAAAGACTTTGTACTCACCAATGGATGGCAAAATGTGTTTGCATGGGGTACATTAATATTCTTTATCGCAGTTCCCATCATCGGTATCATTACCTGGATTGTACGCCGCATTGCAAAAATTAAAACAAACAGGAAATTACTGCGCACCAGTTTTGGAGCTATGTGGATACTCGGTCTCGTTTGTTTTATCGGCCTCATCAGTTCAGTTGGAAGAGACTTTAAAGCTACCAGCAGCATCAATGATGAATTAATAACCTTAACAAATCCTGCTGTTCAAAAACTGGAAGTAACATCTCAAAATCCTGAAACGAAGTTTTACCGCAATCGTTGGTTTGAGTTCAGGCCTTTTGAATCGGTAGAAGAAGATACAGCCCTGGTAAGAAATGTGAAAGTGCAGATCGTAAGGGCGGATAGTGGAGACTTTAAAGTATCGATGCTTCGCCTGGCAAATGGTCGCAACCGCCGCACTGCCGATACCCTTGCTTCTTTGATCGATTTCAAAATAACACAGATGGATTCCATCCTGTTACTCGACAAAGCAGTAGCCATCAACAAGCACGACAAATTCCGCAACCAACGGGTAATAGTAACCATCCACGTTCCGGTGGGCAAACAAATAAGGATCGATGAAAGCGTGGGTTGGGGAAATGATGTAAGAATAGAAGGACCATGGGATGATGACTGGAGCCTGGAAATGGATAATGTAGAACATGGTTGGGAAAGAGATGTTACCTATACCATGAAGGCAGATGGATTGTACACGCTGGATGGCGTACCTGCTGATGAGTGGAGAAGGAAACGTAATGATAATGATGAATTCCGTGACAGTCACAGGATACACATTAACGAAAACGGAATTAGAATCGAAGACGACGCTGACTACCGTTATGAGAAAGATCGCCATGAAAGGGCATTGGATTCCATTTCTGAAAAAAGAAAAACAGAAACAGAAAGAATAAAAGACTCCCTGCAAAAAGCAAAGGAAAAACTGGAGGAAGAACTGAAAAAAGTGGAAGAGAAAACAAGCCCGGCAGCAAGCAATAATACTGAATTGATCCTGCCATCTTATAGCCCGGTTTTTATTTCGATGCTTAGCAAATAAAGATGTTTCAATAGTTGAGTTGAAGTTGAAGCAACAAAGGTCCTGCCCCCATGGCGGGACTTTTTGCATGCGTTCATCATCAACTTTCCAACTTCAGGTTTCAACCTATCTTTGCGCCATGCTAAAAACCACCTTACTCAATGCCGTGCAGGCAGGTGCTGCACAATTACAACATTTTTTCAACGGGCAGTTCGAAGTTTCTAATAAAGAAGGAATTAACAACCTGGTTACCGAAGCCGATCATGCAGCAGAAAAAGCTATTATCGAGGTGATACAGCTCGACTATCCCGATCATTTTATTTTAAGCGAAGAAACTGGTGAGATCGTTACCGGCAGTGAATACAAATGGATCATCGACCCTATTGATGGCACTGTAAATTTTGCAAACGGTATACCGCTCTGTTGTGTAAGCATCGGGCTGGAAAAGAATGGTGAAATAATTTTAGGCGCTGTGTATGCCCCTATTTTAAACGAATTATATTTTGCGCAAAATGGATTTGGAGCTTCCCTGAATGATAAGCGCATTCACGTAAGCAACAAAACAGATCTTACCAAAAGCTGCCTGGTTACAGGTTTCCCTTACTCCTACCTGGATACCCCCAACGGACCCTTGCCGGTATTTGAAAAATTAATTCGCAAGGGCATCCCGGTGAGAAGATTGGGTAGCGCTGCCATCGATCTTTGCTGGGTGGCGGCTGGCAGGTTTGATGGTTTTTACGAACACAAACTGGCCGCATGGGATAGCGCCGCCGGATCATTAATTGTAAAAGAAGCGGGAGGTACCGTTACCGATTTTGAAGGAAACTCATTTTCTGTTTACCAGCCGCATGTACTGGCCACCAATGGTAAGATACATGAACAGTTAAGATCTGTTGTAAATGGCGGCGAAGTGGCGGTTTCCTAGGTTTTCCTTGGTAACTTTGCAGCAATGGAAAATCGTACAGAAGTTAACAGCCTGGGTGAGTTTGGATTAATAGATCACCTGCTGAAAAATAATGATAACACAAACAGTTCAACCCTCCTCTCCGCTGGCGATGATGGTGCCGTGATTGACCACTTTGGGCGCCAAACCGTGCTTTCTACCGATCTTTTGCTGGAAGGAATTCACTTTGACCTTAGTTATACTCCCCTCAAACACCTGGGTTACAAATGTATTGTTGTGAACCTTAGTGACATTTATGCCATGAATGCAGTACCAACACAGGTACTGTTGAACATTGGCTTTAGCAACCGGTTTAGTGTTGAAGCCCTGGATGAATTTTATGCGGGAGTATATGCTGCATGCAGGGAATACAATGTTGACCTGGTGGGAGGCGATACCAGCACATCTCAAAAAGGATTTATCATAAGTGTAACGGCCATAGGAGAAGTAGCACCCGACAATTTTGTAAAAAGAAGCGGCGCCAAAAAAGGAGATTTGATTTGTGTGAGTGGTGAATTAGGGGGCGCATTTTTAGGACTAACATTGTTAGAAAGAGAAAGGAGAATATTTGAAGAAACCGGTGCCCAACCTGATTTAGAAAACCAGGCCTATATCGTTGGTCGTTTATTGAAACCCGAAGCAAGAAAAGATATCATCGAATATTTTGCAGAAGCTGAAATAAAACCAACCAGCATGCTGGACCTGAGCGATGGCCTCAGCAGCGACATCATGCATATCTGCAAGCAAAGTGATGTGGGTTGTGTGCTATATGAAGATAAATTACCGCTGAATGATGAGGCAAAAGAATTTGCCTATAAATTACAATTAGATCCAACGGCTTGTGCGCTGAGTGGGGGAGAAGACTACGAATTGTTATTCACTATCGACCAGGGCGACTACGAAAAAATAAAAACCAATCCTGCCATCAGCATCATCGGTTATATTACGGAAGCATCAGAAGGAAAACAACTCATCACACGAGGTGGAAACAAACATGAACTGGTGGCACAAGGCTGGAATCATTTGAAAAAATAAAATGCCGGGCAACGAATTCGATCTTGAAATCGTCATACCTGTATGAAAAAGATAACACACGCCGCCTTCCTGTTGATGTTGGTATTAACATTTATGGCCTGTAAAAAAGATGCTCCAGGTCCCGATTACCGGCATTGGTCAGTAATTGAAGTAGACGGTGCCCAACAGGCTTCTATTGGCGAAACGGTTAGCCTGCTTGTATCATGGCCCTATAGCAGCGGCTGCGATGTGATGGACAAATTCCTTACAAAAAAAGAAGCCATGCTTTTTACAATAACGGCCCTGGGATATACGGAAGATGCCATTTGCACGCAGGATGCGGGCATCAAAACAAAAGAATATTCATTTGTAGCCACGAGCGCCGGTTCTTACACTTTAGAATTTTTGAACCCCGACGGATCGGTTATCACCCATGTTATTCTCGTTCAATGATCAACTCGTCACCGATGTTGATCGTCCCGGAATGATCGCAGATCACATTCTGGCCAAAACAAACTTTTCCATTGATGGTCCTGTAAGTTGCCAATGTTTTCAGAGGTTCTTTGCCCCTTGCCGCCGTGCGCTGATCAGTGGTAGTAACAACACACCTTCCGCAAAGCTTCACTCCAAAAAATTTGAGTCCGTTAATAGAAAAGGCTTTCATCTGGTCCTCAGCAAAAGGTTCAACGCCGGAGATCACCATACTGGGTCTGAACCTATCCATCGGAACAGGGATCTCCAACCTGCGATTCAAATCATTCAAGGAAGCTTCGCTAATTAATAAAACAGGATAAGCATCTGAAAAACTTGTGATGTCACTGTTGTGCCTGGCATAAACAGGATCCACTGGCCGCAACGAATCATCTGGCATATACACAGCCTTGCAGCTGATGCCCAGTTTGCGGGAGAACCAGTTATTCACGTTTTCACTGGCAATAATTGCAGAGCAATTGTCATCCCACACCTGCACGTTTATATTGCTGCCGCTCTCGCATACCAGCGGAAGATCCACAACATCTTCTGGCTCAGAACTATGATGTACTAAAATCCTTTTGTCTTTAATGTTTGTTTTTAATAAAGCCATTTCGGGATATTCCCGCTGTGTAAGAAAACGGTTATTATCGTCCACCAGCATCCACCTACGATCATATTGTAATCCCCGGCTGGTAAGTTGTGCGTTGGCGATCTCAAAGCCGCCAAGAGATTTTATCGGGTAAATGTATAGTGCGGAAATTGTAGCCATACATAAATGTATAAATTTTTGATTCCATGCTATTGCTTAAATTTGAGAACAACATCGTCTTCAAAATGAAACACTTCTTCCCTTTTATACTAATCACCCTATCTGCAATTATTTTTTCCTGCGAAAACAAAACAAAAGATACCAGTGCCACAACGGTACAGCAAGACAGCATTATAGCCCCACCGGTTTCCCCAACAAACATGGATAGCCTATTGACAGAGACCGGCAAGCAGGTACTACTGGTTTTGAAAAATAAAGATTACAAAGGACTCGCTGCTTTTTTTGATGATCAACAAAAAGTTCGCTTTTCCCCCTACGGTTATATCGATACTGTTTCGCACCGGCAGTTTTCTAAAGCTGAATTTGATACCCTGGTTACAAACAATAAACCTACGCTCTGGGGATCTTATGATGGATCCGGTGATCCGATGCAACTCACGCCCACTCAATATTTTGAAAAATTTGTTTACAATGCCGATTTTTTAAATGCTGAAAAAACCGCTATCGACTCTGTAATTGGCAAAGGCAACTCCCTGGTAAACATTGATAAGATTTATCCCGGCGCCCGCTTTATTGAATACCATTTTTCCGGCTTCGACAAAAAATACGGCGGCATGGACTGGACCAGTCTGCGCCTGGTATTTAAGGAAACCGGCCGCTCCTACAAGCTAATCGCCATTGTGCACGACCAATGGACCATTTAACAGCATCTTTACCTGCAAAACACGGCAGCTATTGGTTTTAGACTTAATTTAGCCAGCTACGGGTATGAGTAAAATCTTTTCTGCTTCCATCATTTTTTGTGTAGTGCTGCTGTTGTGCTCCTGTGCAGGTACCCGAAATTATACGCCGGCAAAAAAGTACCCTAAACAGCTGCTACAAAAGGATTTTACATTATTACGCAACATCCTTGAAAAAAAACATCCTTCCTTATACTGGTACACATCCCGGGATAGCATGAATTTATATTTCGACCGCTATTATGCATCTATTAAAGACAGCATGACGGAGCAGCAATTCATGTGGCATGTGCTGGCGCCGGTGGTTGATAAAATTCACTGCGGACATACCAGTGTGGGAAGCAGCAAGGCTTATCGCAGGTGGGTGCGTGGGAAGCAGCTGCCATCTTTTCCCCTCTACTTTAAAGTGTGGAATGATACGATGGCCGTAACTGCAAACCTTAATAGAAAAGACAGTGTGTTTAAAAGGGGGATCATTGTAAAGTCTATCAATAACCAAACTACGGAACAGCTTGTAAACAGGATATTTAAATACCTGCCGGAAGACGGGTCCGCCAACAATATCAATTACATCAGGCTAAGTGCAAACTTTCCATACTACCATAGAAATATTTATGGGCTCACCAGCAAGTACAAAGTGGAGTACTTAGACAAAGGAACACTGAAAACAACTGAAATACCCATGTGGCAAAGGGTGGCAGACACTACTAAAAAGCCCCGTGATACTACCCGTCGTAAAAGGCCTGCCATTCCAAGAGAAAAAAGACTGCTGGCACTACGTTCATTTAAAATTGACAGTAGCGGTAAACTTGCTACCATCACTTTGAATACTTTTAGCAAAGGCAGGCTGAGAAGTTTTTTCAGGTCATCTTTTAAGCAGATGAAACAAAAAAATGTTCCCAACCTGGTGCTCGATGTGAGGAGCAATGGAGGTGGAAAAGTGATGATGTCCACCCTGCTTACAAAATACCTCCGCAAAACGCCGTTTAAGGTAGCAGATTCTGTTTACGCTGTAGCAAGAGGAGTCGGGCCTTATGGCCGCTACATAAAAGGAGGCTTTTTAAATTCGATAGAAATGTTTTTCATCAGTAAAAAAAAGGCTGATGGTAAATACCACCTTGGGCACCTGGAAAGAAAACTTTACAAACCCAAACGTAAGTACCATTACGATGGTAATGTGTATGTGCTCATTAACGGTCCAAGTTTTTCGGCTACCTCCCTTTTCTCAAATGCAGTAAAAGGGCAGGATAATATTTTACTGGTGGGCGAAGAAACCGGTGGCGGCTGGCATGGAAACAGCGGCATTATGATCCCGGATATTAAACTGCCCAACACTAAAACCACGGTGCGGCTTCCATTGTACCGGCTGGTTCAATATAACCATGTTCCAAAAAATGGTACGGGTGTGCTGCCGGACTGGTATATCGGTACCAGCTACGATGCACTGCTGAAGGGTTATGATTACAAAATGAAATTGGTGCGGGAGAGAATTTTTAATGGCTCCGATCTTACACCCTGATTCAGGTCGAACATTTGTTTATTCCGGCTTGTCGTCCTCCCCGGTGAATAAACTAAACTGGTCCCCATCTTTCCAGAAGGGAAATTTAGAGCGAACATTTTCCAGCTGTTCTTTTTGTAGCTGGATGGTAAAAACATCTTCTTCGTCTGCCATATGGTACAACACTTCACCCAGCGGATCTATTACCATACTGTTGCCGCTGTGATGAATAAGATTACCATCGTCACCCACCCGGTTTACACCCACCACGTAGCACTGGTTTTCGATGGCCCTGGCACATAATAAAGTTTTCCAGGCATGGTGGCGGCGCTCCGGCCAGTTGGCTACATACACCAACACATCGTATTCGGGTTGCAGGTTACCGGCCTCATCGGTTTGCAGTTGTTGCCTGCTCCATACCGGGAAACGGAGATCATAACAAACCTGCAGGTTAATTCTCCATCCTTTTACTGAAGCTATCAATCTTTTATTGCCCTGGCTATAAAACTCGTCTTCGCCGGCAAATGCAAAGCGGTGCCTTTTATCATAGTAACCGAGTTGACCGTTAGGCAGCATACAAATGAGCCGGTTGTAATACCGATCCTTATCCTTTATAATTACAGAACCCGCCAACACTATCCTATGCCTTTCACTTTGTTCCCGCATCCAGTTTACCGTTTCTCCATGCATATCTTCTGCCAGCAACTGTGGGCGCATGCTAAAACCGGTGCTGAACATTTCTGGCAATATTACCACTTCAGTAGGCTCTTCCAGGTTCAACAACTTGTTTTCAAACATCAGGAGGTTTGCCTCCTTATTCTCCCAATGAAGATTTGATTGTATGGTAGTAATTTTAAGCATACTAGTCTTCTTTTCTTTTTACAATCAAAAACCAATCATTCTCCAGTGGCAGGTAACCCATTTCGTACACGAAAAAATATGTCTGGCCTTTTTTATTAAGATACTGGTGCGTAAAATATTTAAATAGAAACCCTTTTTGCATCAATTTATCCCTGGTGGTTTTGGCCATCTCTTCGGTGCCTAATATTGCATCAAGGATGCGGCGGTTCTTTCCAAGGGCGTTATTAATGTTTCGGATATGGTTGTTCACGGGGCCTTTTAGCTCATTATTATAAGCTGCCCTGCAATAATCGTCGCAGAATTTTTTGTCGGCCCTCCCTTTTAAAGGCTTATCGCAAAGCAGGCATGTTTTAGCTTCATTTTTCTGTAACATAATACGGCAGCGGATTTTAGCAGATTTAGTAATCGTTACAACCGTTTACACACGGTTATAAAGGTAAGTAAAAGGATAATCTCCGACAATAGCTTTTCTGCCAGTGTTTCTTTGTGTTGTCAATGGCAATGAAGCCTTGCAAAACAAAAAACAATTTTAAACCCGTTCCGTAAAGGAGCACAAATTTTACAGCTATGTACGCATTAAGAAACAAAGTTCAATTGATTGGCAATTTGGGTAACGCACCGGAAGTACGCAACACAGAAAGCGGCAAAAAGCTGGCTAAGTTTTCACTTGCCACCAACGAGATCTATCGTAACGCAAAAGGTGAAAAAGTAACAGAAACACAATGGCACAACCTGGTTGCCTGGGGTAAAACGGCCGAGATCATTGAAAAATACCTGGTGAAAGGATCTGAAGTGGTAGTGGAAGGCAAACTGATCAACCGTAACTATACCGACAAAGAGGGTAACAAAAAATATGTAACGGAAGTGGAAGTGAGTGAGTTGCTGATGCTGGGCGCCAAAGCAAAATAAAACAGCTGCCCGGTAGCGCAGGCGATCATCCTACCTCGATCGCCTGCGCTTTATTATCTATAGTGCAACAAACAATGTAGTTTTACCTTTAAATTTTGGTCCTTGGAAACAACATTTCAACTGGAAACAAATGAGCAGTTTGACCTGGCATTTGGATTTGCGACAGAAACAGCCGAAAGCATCTTTCTTACGGGCAAGGCCGGTACCGGCAAAACCACTTTCCTGAAACACCTGCGGCAACATTGCGCAAAAAACATCGTGGTAGCAGCGCCAACAGGAGTGGCTGCTATCAATGCCGGTGGAGTAACACTTCATAGTTTATTCCAGTTACCTTTCCATCCATTTTTACCTACCAAAGCATCCCGTGATGAGTTGCTGGCAAAAATGAGGTTCAACAAAACCCGCCAACAACTGCTGCGCAAAATGGAAGTACTGGTGATCGATGAAATCAGTATGGTAAGGGCCGATACTTTGGATGCGATTGATTGTATCCTTCGTTCTGTAAGGAGAAACCATCACACTGCTTTCGGTGGCGTTCAGTTATTATGCATTGGCGATCTTTTTCAATTGCCGCCCGTAGCAAGAAATGAAGAATGGAAATTATTGAGCGAATATTATGCTTCTCCATTTTTCTTTGATAGCCTTGTGGTAAAAGAACAACTGCCCCTGCTAATAGAATTAAAAAAAATATACCGCCAAAAACAGGATTCATTTGTGTCCTTGCTCAACAAGGTTCGAAACAATATAATGAGTGCTGAAGACTTCGCCATGTTAAACAGCCGTTTTATCCCTGGCTTTCAACCGCCTCCTGGCGAAAACTATATTACGCTTACTTCACACAATAACCAGGCAGATCAAATCAACAACCGGGAGTTACAAAAGCTCCATACTAAACTGTATTCATTTACGGCAGATGTGGAAGGCGAATTTCCGGAAAACATTTTCCCTGCCGAATCACCACTACAGCTTAAAGAAGGAGCTCAGGTGATGTTTTTAAAAAACGATACCATCTATAAAAGGTATTTTAATGGCAAGATCGGCCGGGTGAAATCAGTGGATGATGACGAAATTATTGTAGAAGCAGATGGAGACCAGATAAGGGTTGGCAGGGAAACCTGGGAAAACACCAGGTACGCTGTAAATCGCAGCGATGGAAAGCTGGAACAGGAAGTATTAGGAACTTTTTCCCAGTTCCCGCTTCGCCTGGCCTGGGCCATCACTATTCATAAAAGCCAGGGCCTCACGTTTGATAAGCTGATGATCGATGGTGGTTTGGCATTTGCCAGCGGGCAGGTATATGTGGCATTAAGCAGGTGCACCAGCCTCGATGGAATCGTACTACTATCGAAATTACATCCGCAGGTATTGTTTAGTAACGATCATGTTGTTAAGGGGCAACAATCGCTTACGCCCAAAGGATCGCTCATGGAAAGATTTGCAGGAGCAAGGGTAATTTTTACGCAGCAGCAACTGGAACAGATCTTTTCTTTTTCAGAAATTGAAACGTTCTTCAACCATTTGCTGTACCAGGTAAAAAGGTTTAGCGAAAAACTGAACGCCAAAGGTATTGATGACCTCATGCAGTTGCATCAGCAGTTTTCAACAGATAAATCAGTTGGCGAAAAATTCATAGGTCATATTTATTTGCTGATGAAGGAAGAACCGGTGATCGAAAAAAACGAAGGGCTGCAAAAAAGGATCACTGATGCAGCCCGCCATTTTGAAACAAAACTTTCCTCCTTACTGCAGGGTATTAAAAATCATACATTGGTAACCGAACATAAAGACGCTGCCAATGATATTAACGATGCCCTCCAGGAGCTGGCAACAACCGTTCATACTGTACATTATTTAATGAGTTATTGTATCAACCCTTTTTCGTTGCAGGGATACCTAAAACACAAACTTGCGCTTACAATTCCTAAAATGAATATCACCTGTTATGCCAGTGGTAAACGGCAGGCAGCTTACGATGTACCAAACCCGGAATTGTTTGACACGCTGAAACGCTGGCGTGACATGGAGTTTGAGACCACAGGTTTTCCTTTGTACATGATAGCAAGTGTAGATAGTTTAAAAGCATTAAGTAGCTACCTGCCACTTACCAAAACCGACCTGGCAAAAATCAGTGGATTTGGTAAGGCGAAAGTGGAAAAGTATGGCGATGAAATTATCGAGATCATCAGCGATTATTGTGAGCGGCATGGCCTTGAAACAAATATGCAATTCAACAAGGCTCCCGAAAAAAAAGAACGGGCGTTAAATTCCAAACCACGCGTTGATACTAAAAAGATCAGTTTTGATTTATATAAATCTGGTAATTCTATAGGGGCTATTGCAGCGGAAAGAAAACTCACTACGCAAACGATCGAGAATCATCTCTCCCATTTTGTAGAAACAGGAGATATCCTGATCGACGAATTAGTTTCGAAAGAAAAACAGTCAAGGATCAGCGAAGTATATGCTGCCAATAGCGAATTAAACCTCACTCAATTAAAAGAATTATTGCCGGAAATAAGTTTTGGAGATCTGAGGTTAGTGCTGGCTTCTTTAAAAAATAATTCGCCCCAGCAGTAAAGTCAGCTGTAGGGCTATCTGCCAAAATCATCCTGCACCCTCACAATATCGTCCTCATCACTCGGGTTCTCAGCATCCGTGTGCCGCCAGATTTCTGCCACGATGCCCCAGTTGTCGAGTCCTATCAGCCGATGGCGTTCGCCCTGCTGTAATTCTATGATATCCCCAGGATGTAAAACGATCAGTTCCTTTTCTGTATCATCATCACTCCTTACCACGCCTGCGGTTCCGCCGATGAGTTTCCATATCTCTGCCCGGCGATGATGGTATTGCCAGCTAAGTTTGCGATTGGGCTCCACCAACAAAATTTTCGGGCTCAGCTTCCCGCTAATGGATAACTCTTCCCTTGTAAGCTCTGGAAAAAATTCACTGATGAATTTTTCAGCATCATCTTCATTGATAACTAAAAATCCGCCCCAGGGGCGTTGATCATCCTTACTGTCAATTCGTACAAGCGATGAAATGAAGGCTTCCACCTGCTCAAATACTTCTTGCTTCGTTTTTCCGGGATAAAAATTAGAAATCAAAATATTAAACATTTATTTAATTAATTATCGGCCCATATAGATCATCAAGATCTGCACATCGCTGGGATTTACACCCGAAATCCGGGATGCCTGGCCCAACGTCCTAGGCTGTATTTTTTTGAATTTCTGCCTCGCTTCGTTGCTCAGTGATGATAACTTTTCGTAATTGAAGTTTTCCGGGATCACAAGGTTTTCCAATTGGCTCATTTTATTCACCAACTCCTTCTCTTTTTCAATATATGTTTCATACTTTATCTGAATTGCAGCCTGTTCAATTACTTCATTATCAAATGGTTGCAATTTTTCTCCCAAGGAATTTACCGCATTTTTCATTTCAGAAAGTTCAATGCCTGGCCTTAGGATAAGCTGCGAGGCTTTTTGTTTATTAGTAAGTGGAGCAGATTGTTTTGATTTGAGATACTCCTCAATTTCTGCCGGTTCTACCTGCGTTGATTGGAGCAATTCTATTAAAGCTGCAACATTTTTCTTTTTCTCCAGTACCCTGTCCATCCTTTGCTGGCTGGCAAGTCCTAGTTTGTAGCTGATTTCCGTTAGCCGGAAATCTGCATTATCCTGCCTTAATATTGTGCGGAATTCCGCCCTGCTCGTAAACATCCTGTAGGGCTCGTCGGTTCCTTTATTGATGAGGTCATCAATCAACACCCCGATATAGGCTTCACTTCTTTTTAATATCAATGGCTCCTGGTGGATAGTGGCCTGGTGGGCATTAATACCAGCCATTAGTCCCTGGCAGGCTGCTTCCTCGTACCCGGTGGTGCCGTTGATCTGCCCCGCAAAAAACAAGTTTTTCACCCGCTTGGTCTCCAGGCTATGGGTAAGTTGGGTAGGTGGAAAAAAGTCGTATTCAATTGCATACCCCGGGCGGAACATCTTACAGTTCTCAAATCCGGGGACTTTCCTGAGTGCTTCCAATTGTACATTTTCCGGTAACGAGGTAGAAAATCCATTAACATAAATCTCAACCGTATTAAATCCCTCGGGCTCCACGAACAGTTGATGCCGGTCACGCTCGGCAAAGCGGTTGATCTTATCCTCTATACTTGGGCAGTACCTCGGGCCGGTACCCTGTATTCGACCCTGGTACATGGGACTACTTTCAAATCCTGTCTTTAAAATATCGTGTACTTCGGTACTGGTATAAGTGATCCAGCAACTTCTTTGCTCGGATGGTTGTAGCCGGGGTTTTTCCAGGTAACTAAACCCAGTGATCTCATCATCTCCCTTCTGCTCTTCCATCTTGCTATAGTCCAAACTGCGACCGTCGATACGGGGCGGTGTACCGGTTTTTAAACGGGCAGATTCAAAGCCAAGCGAAACCAACTGTTCGGTAATACCCGTAGCGGCTTTCTCTGCTACCCTGCCTCCTCCAAAGTTCTTTTCACCGATATGGATCACCCCATTCAAAAAAGTTCCGTTGGTGAGCACCACTGATGTTGACCTTATCTCGTGGCCCAGTCCTGTCAGGACTCCTCTCACAACTCCATCTTCTACAATTAACTCTTTTACCATATCCTGGTAAAAGTCAACATTGGGGGTTTGCTCCAGCATTTCACGCCAGGTGTTTGCAAATAACATCCGGTCGCTTTGCACCCTCGGGCTCCACATAGCGGGCCCCTTACTACGGTTCAACATACGAAACTGGATCATACTTCTATCCGTAACGATACCGCTGTATCCTCCTAAAGCATCAATTTCCCTCACAATCTGGCCTTTGGCGATGCCTCCCATTGCCGGGTTACAACTCATTTGGGCAATGGTCTGCATATTCATAGTAACGAGCAACACTTTGCTACCCATATTGGCAGCAGCAGCGGCAGCCTCACATCCCGCATGGCCCGCACCCACTACAATCACATCATAATTTGAAAACATGCCGCAAAGTTAATAATCCGGAACAGCATTGATGTTCCACGTGGAAAAACAGCCTGTTAAAACATTTGTTTCCACGTGGAACATTTGCTATTTGAAGTATTTGGCGAGGTAATAATCTTCCCTTGCACGCATCAGTTCCTGGGCCTTTTTGGTTTTGTCGGTATACCCGCAAAGATGGAGTACCCCGTGAAAGATCACCCGGTG
>CBFGLL010000021.1:0-17700 GCA_965649585.1 uncultured Chitinophagaceae bacterium
ACGGCCACAACTACCGATGCCACCCACTTTTCCAGCTTCCTGCCTTGCACCTATCTGGCGCATTTCTACTTTTACCTTAAACTCAGAAGCATATACTTTAATGAGCTCACGGAAATCCACCCGGTCATCTGCAATATAAAAGAAGGTGGCTTTTCTGCCATCGGCCTGTACTTCCACCTCGGCCATCTTTAGTTCCAGTTTCAGCTGGCGGGCGATGGCTCGGCTGCGAATGAGCACTTCCGCTTCACGGGCTTTGTTCTCAGCCAGTTTGTTCATGTCCATTTCACTGGCACGGCGAAGCACTTTTTTTATATCCGGACTTTTTTCGTCGATTTTATGTTTTTTCAGTTGCAGGCGCACCAGTTCACCAGTGAGGTTTACCATGCCCACATCAAAACCATTCACGCCTTCCACGGCGATCATTTCGCCTTTTTCGAAATACTGCAAACTTGTATTCCTGAAATAATCTTTGCGACTACCGTTATTAAAACTCACTTCAATAATGCGGCAACTGCTCTCCGGATCGCTGAAAGGCAGGTTGGCCAGCCAGTCATACACGTTCATACGATTGCAACCGCCGCTGGCGCAATGGCCATGGCTTTTGCATCCACCCGGTGCTCCATCTTTACCCGTACCACAAGATCCACAACCCATATAGTTGATAATTGAAAGTTGAAAATTGAAAGTTGAAAATTTGGGAGGAAGTGATGTACCGGTCGGCTGTACTGCTATCAGCTGTATTGGCGTCGCACACTTGTACTATATAATTCTATTCGGCAGTTTATGTTCCTGTTTGGTATGCCGTTGAAGTGAGTGACTCCCGAATCATCGGGACTAGCCAACGATGTTGAGTATTGACAATATGCTGATTACAAAATAATCGAAACCGGTTCCAAAAACCCTTCCCACATTTTTCTAACTCATCAAAATTATGGAATTGTTACTAATAATATGGTATAGGCGGATGGTGAGGGCATGAAAGAGGAGTTTTGGATTAGCATTTCTTTCGATATAATAAATGGCATTGTCCAGCTCCTTAGTGATGGCTTCCTGCTGCTCGAGGGTACAAAGTTTGTTTAATCTTAGTGCGAAATCGTCGTTTTTACCTTGTGAAGCGGCCGTGCCAATAGCTGCCAGGCGCAGTGAATGCTCCAGCAGGTGGATGAAATATTGTAAAAATTGTTTTTGTTTCTCCCGGCCGAGTTTGCTGATGTCTTCTATCCATTTTACCTGTGCGGTTGGGCCGGTTCGGGCAATAGCATTGAGCCAATCCCGCAGTTGTACCTCCCAGTCATGATCTGCATGGTGAAGTTGCTGCAGGGCTTCCCGGTAATTTCCGGCACCCACGCTCGCCGCCTGTTGGGCAGCCGTTTCAGAAATTTCTTCCTGCTGCTGCAAGGCTTCCGCAATTTCATGGGTATGAAGCGGTGGTATTTTGATGAGCTGCGTGCGGCTGAGAATGGTTTGTAAAATGAGGGCCTCGTTCTCCGCTACGAAAATAAATAACGTATCTGGTGGTGGCTCTTCAATCAGTTTCAGCAATTTGTTTCCTTCTTTTCCAAGCATTTCCGGCATCCACATGATGAGGATCTTATAAGGCGCTTCAAAAGCCTTGAGGCTCATTTTGCGAATGATCTCATTGCATTCTCTCGAAGTGATATTTCCTTGTTTGTTTTCTGCATTGATGAACTGCAGCCAGTCGTAGGTATTGCCGTAAGGATTTTTTTCGAGGAACTGCCGCCACTCCACGATATAATCAGCACTGATCGGCTTCTCTCCCGACTTTTGTGGTATCACCGGGTAAGAAAAATGAATATCGGGGTGGATTAGTTTGGATGCTTTGAGGCAGGAGGGGCAGGTGCCACAGGAATCCGATGCTGGATGCTGGATACTGGATGCTGGCTGTGCTTCCGGTTCGGGCATTTCTCCAAAAAGGGAGGGTTCTGCCAATGACTTGTGACTTTTGACTGAAAGACCATTTACAGTGTCACAAACCGCATACTGCGCCAGGGCCCGGGCAAGGGATAATCCCCCGGTTCCCTCTTTTCCCAGGAATAACAAAGCATGGCTCAACCGGTTTTGTTGCACCATGTGCACCAGTTGCTCTTTTACTTCCTGTTGGCCGATTACCTGGGAGAATAACATGGGTGCAAATATAGTATTCCAAAAAAATCCACCGGAAAATGGTTTTACCTTTGCATCTCATGATCACAGGTGCCAGCATAATAGAACCCGGCGTAAAGACAGTAATTGCGCCTTCAATCAAAGAATCTTTGCTGGCAGAAGTGGATGCCGAGCAACAAGTGATCGTGCATGGCACTTACACTGCAGGAATATTTGGAGACGGTATCAGGATCTGGCAAACCACTTTTTTGTGCGACCAGCATTCTGATCATGCAAGTAAATTGATCTATTCTGAAGGGATTAGCATATTTCCCACCTGGACATTGTTGCCGCCCGGCGAAAAAATAAATTTCCTGCTTGTTTTTAGCGGGCTTCCGAAAAGTTGCCGGGTATTTGACCTTAGAGAAATTATACCGGAACCGGATGGCTTTGAAATAAAAAACATCCGCAGGAATGCTGCGGATGTGTATCATGTAAGTTTTGCGTGAGATTATAATTTGCTAGTGATCTCTTCATCCATCGGCTTCACTTTGCTTGGGAAATAAGCTATCATCTTTCCATTCTCGTCGATCAAAAACTTATTAAAGTTCCAGCGAACTTCAGCATCCAGTACACCGTTCTCTGATTTTTGAGTGAGCCATTTGTAGATGGGTGCCGTATCATCTCCTTTTACTGAAACCTTGGCAGCCATGGGGAATGTAACACCATAATTTTTTTCACAAAAAGCTTTGATCTCCGAATTCGTTCCGGGTTCTTGTCCACCGAAATTGTTAGCCGGGAAACCAACGATCACTAATTTGTCGTTGTATTTTTTATACAGCTCTTCCAATTCTTTGTATTGGGGTGTGTAGCCGCATTCCGAAGCGGTATTTACAACCAGTATTTTTTTGCCTTTAAAAGAAGCGAAGTCAATCGTGCCCCCATCTAATGCTTCCACTTTAAATTCATGAATTGATTTGGCAGCAACCGGTTCTGCTTTTTCGGATTGGGAATTCCCGATCTCAACAGGATTATTCTGAAGGCCGCAACTAAAGAATGCGGTGGCAATAACAATTACTTTTAACATGTTTGATTTTTTGTGTTATACGAAGGACAAAAATAATACCTTAATACAAACCGTGGTGCTACTTATGATCAGCGGAAAAACCAGCGTTCCTACTGTTTTTCATAGGCGCCCATATCGGGTAAACCCACCGGGCGGTTGTTGTCGTCCAGGTCTTTTGTAATAGCACTATTGATGCCGGCATTCAGCCCCGGTGCTGAAAATTTAGTATGCCTGAAATCATAGTAACGATTACTTACATCTATACTGTCGAACAAAGGATCCTGGTTCCTGGTGACATTACTTAATGTTGCGTTGGCGGGATCGTTATTGGCCCTGTATAAACAATTGGCAAAAACCACGTTGAAGGGATTTGATCCTTCTTTACCTACCACAATTTCATTTTCTACAAAACCATTGTCGCCCCAAAAAATGCAGTTGGTAAATACCGCCTGCAAACTATTGGTTACCGGGGCACCGCCCTGCAATGTATAATTAGCTACTGAAAGTACAGGGCTTTTATGCAACAGGTAGTTGTTGGAAAAAGATGCAGCCGTGCAATGAATAAAGGAATAATTGCCGCCACCTTGCAGCGCAATATTATTTGCACAATTGCTGATCAATAGGTTGCTTGCGTTAATGCTGCTATTTACAGCAATGATGCCCGCATTGTATGCATTGTCGATAATAGATTGCTCAATGCTAAGTTTTGCATTGGCATTAGTAGCGGGCTGATCTATGCCGATGGCCTGGTATGCATTTTTGATGTGTACGAAACGCAGGTGGTTATTGATGCTCGTTGCCGTAAATATAATCCCTGGCCAGCTTGCCGGGAAATTGTTATAAGGTTCATCCAGCCGGTCGCCGTTGAAAATGATGGGCGCCGATACCGTGCCGCCTGCATTCATGGTACCGTCCACGATGATGGGTGCATTTGCATGTGCGTAAATGCGTGTGCCGGGTTCTATGGTCAATATGGCACCGGGTGCCACGTTCAGGTAATCCAGTATCACGTAAGGCAGGCTATTATTCCAGCTGGTATTTGTTGTAATGGTTTGCCCGCTGATAAATCTTGCATTTTGCCCGTAAGCTTCCAGCTGCACCCAACGCTGGTTACCGTTATATTGAATAGAAATGCTGTCGCTGATGATGAAAGGAAGATTGCTGGTGTTTGGATTAACCGTTACCGAAACAAAAACGTAGATGCTATCCTCTGCAGCAATATCTACATTATTTAATTCGGTGGCGGCTATACCATTTATATTGATATCAAAGGCAGAGGCGGCGCCACCCATTAATTTTACCTGGCTTAAACGAATGGGTTGATCATTATCATTCCTGATCTTAAATGATTGTGTAACCGAACCTACGGATGTAAACACTGTATCAAAGCGGATGGAATCGGTACTTACAGATAATAATGCCGCGGGGCTGGTAATAATATCTTCTTTTTTGCAAGAAGATAGATAGCCGATAAACAGCAGCAGCAAAATGGGTATCGAAATTTTCTTCATTGAGACAAATCTACACACTATTTACTAGCCATCGCCAGGGTAGCCAGGCTAAGTTTTAAGGCGGGAATATTAGTCAGTAAAGAACCGCAGGCTTCCAGGGTGGCGCCGGTGGTAATTACATCATCTACCAGCAATACATTTTTGCCCTGTAATTTTTGCGGATTCAATATATCAAAGCTCCCTTCTACATTTTTCCATCGTTCGGCCCGGTGTTTTTTGGTTTGGGTATCGGTGTACCTGTTCCTGGTTACATTTTTTGCATGTACCGGCACGCCCATCGTGCTGCTCATACCATTACAAATGATCTCGGCCTGGTTGTATCCTCGTTTAAATTCTTTTTGCGCAGAAAGGGGGAGTGGTACCAGGTAATCAATATTGCTGAAACGTCCGCTGTCTAGCATTGCCCTGCCCATAACAGCGCCCAGGTATTCGCCTGCGGCTTTATTGCCTTTGTATTTTAACTGGTGAATGAGGTATTGGATCAAATGCCCCTTGCTGAAATAAAATTGAGCTGTGGCAGATTCAAGTTGCACCCGTCCACGGAATATATCTTCAATAGGATTGCCGGGTATTTTTTCAAAGCCGGTATGCGGCAGTTGGCTGATACATCTTAAACATAAATAATTATCACGTGACAAAATATCGCTGCCACAACCGATACAGGTATGCGGAAAAAAAAGATGCATGGCATCGGCGAAAAGAGATCTCACTGCATTCATGGGCCCTGCTTTAGATCAAAATATAAAAAATATTTTTTGCAGGCAAGGATACAGGCCTAAAATAGATACTGGTACACTTCCTCCACCTTGCCCAGGGCAACAATTTCAATACCCGTTTTAATATTGCTCAGCGACTTTGCGTTGTACTTACTGAGTATGATTTTTTCGAAACCTAATTTTTCTGCTTCTGCAATTCTTTGTTCTATACGGTTCACGGCTCTTATCTCGCCGCTCAAACCCACTTCGCCGGCAAAACAAATATGCTGGGGCAGGGGAATGTCTTCATAGCTGCTGAGCAAGCCACATACAATAGCAAGGTCGATGGAGGGGTCTTCCACTTTTAGTCCCCCTGCAATGTTTACAAACACATCTTTTACCCCGAAATGAAACCCGCCTCTTTTTTCAAGCACCGCCAATAATAATTGCAGCCGCCGCAGATCAAAACCACTCACTGTACGTTGTGGTGTGCCATAAACACTTTGTGTAACCAATGCCTGTGTTTCAATCAGCAGGGGGCGCATGCCTTCCAATGTGGCGCCAATGGCAATACCGCTTAGCGCATCCTCTTTTTGGGTGATCAAAATTTCGCTGGGATTATTTACACCACGCATTCCCTGGCTGGTCATTTCATAAATACCCAGCTCGGCTGTGCTTCCAAACCGGTTTTTGAGCGTGCGTAGAATCCGGTATGCATAGTGACGATCGCCTTCAAACTGCAAAACCGTATCCACCATATGTTCCAGTATTTTAGGCCCGGCAATATTGCCATCCTTGGTAATATGCCCGATGAGGAATACAGGGGTGTTGGTTTCCTTGGCATATCGCTGCAGCTCTGCAGCCGTTTCTCTTATCTGGCTGATGCTTCCCGGCGATGATTCCACGAAAGGCGATTGTAGTGTTTGAATAGAATCCACGATCACCAGTTCTGGCTTCAGTTTTTTTATTTCCTGGAAAATTGTTTTGGTGTCGGTTTCGGTTAAAAGGTAAAACTCATCATTTTTAAAACCGATCCTGTCTGCACGCATTTTTATTTGTTGCTCACTTTCTTCGCCACTGATATATAAGGTACGTATATTGTTGAGCTGTAGTCCATTTTGTAAAAACAAAGTAGACTTGCCGATACCTGGTTCACCGGCTACCAGCACAATACTACCTGCGACAATGCCCCCGCCAAGCACACGATTTAGTTCGGCATCGGTAGTAACAATTCTTTTTTCTTCGGCGCTGCTTACCTCGTTAATGGAAATGGTTTTTATTTTTCCCATCGCATTCAACTCCTGCCAGTCTTCTTTACCCGATTTTTTGTCGTTGGATTTTACCACCACTTCTTCCACGAAAGTGTTCCACTCATTACAAGAGGGACATTTACCCAACCACTTTGCACTTTCATGTCCACAGTTCTGGCAAAAAAATGCCGACTTAGTTTTACTCATGCGGTAAATGTAGTTGTGATAATTAAAATGTAAAAATTAAAAACAGTAAAACTGTTTTGTTGGAAGTGCCAGGAAAAAAGAGATGAAGCGAACAGAAAATTTTGCAGTAGCAAAAACAAAAACATGCGTTGTAAAAAAGTAAAAGGGTCGAACATTTCTGCCGACCCTTTGTACTTACTAACCCATTAAATTCTATTGCTAAATTAGAAAATTACCCCGCAAAAAAAAATAAATTTTTCAGATGTTGATAAGTTGCCGGCGACCTCGGTATCCATATAATAGGAACAAATAGCTTTAATAAACTTTTGATAATTAACTGTTTATATTCAGTTTCCGAAGGATGTTTGCCAGCTTTTTTACCTTAAAAAGATAAATATAGCTTAAAAATAATTTGGTTTATAAAACAAACTACTCTACGTTTGTGATAAATTTACAAACATGAAACAGTTGCTGCTTATGCTGTTTATTTTTAGTGCTACGGAGGCTTCTTCGCAGACCGGCATCTCCGGGAGAGTCGTGGATCAGCGGGGTAAAGGAATAGCTGCCGTAAGTATAACTATAAAGGATTCCTACGACGGGGCCACTACCGATTCCCTGGGCAATTTTAGCTTCAGCAGCACGGAAAAAGGTCTTAGGTTGATTGAGGCTTCCATCACCGGCTATTCATCATATAGCGAAAATATTACACTTGATGGGGCGCCGATCGAATTAAAAATTTCTTTAAAGGAACTGGTAACTGAATTAAATGCGGTTACCATCACCGCCGGGTCTTTTGAAGCGGGCGATAAGAAAAAAACCACCGTGCTAACCTCTTTGGACATTGTAACCACGGCTAGCGCCGAAGGCGACATAACAGGGGCACTCAAAACCCTGCCCGGAACCCAGCAGGTGGGTGAGGCAGGAGGTTTGTTTGTGAGGGGTGGCTCGGCTACTGAAGCCAAAATTTATATTGACGGCACCCTTGTAAACAATTTTTTCTACAGCAGCCTGCCGGGTATTGCCAGCAGGGGCAGATTTAATCCTTTTTTGTTTAAGGGCACCGTTTTCAGCAGCGGCGGATATTCTGCATTATATGGTCAGGCGCTTTCTTCGGCACTGATCCTGGAATCCACGGATCTTCCCGAGCAGTCGGGTGCCAGCATCGGCCTAAGTGTAATTGGTATTAATGCCGGAATTCAAAAATTGGCAAAAAATAAAAAAGCTTCCTGGGGTGGTAGTTATAGTTTTTCGCATTTGGGATTGGCATTTGCCGTAATAAAACAAAAGCAGGATTATTTTAAAACCCCGGTTTTTCATGAAGGCGATCTCAACTTCAGGATAAAAACAAAAAATGGCGGCATCATTAAATATTTTGGTTACTGGAGCCTGGGTAATTTAGGTTACAGGGTAAATGATATCGATTCGGCTGTGCTCAAAAATTCACTTCAACTGGATAATGTAAACACGTACCAGAATATTACCTGGCGCCACAACCTTGGCAAAGGATGGAAATCGCAGGCTGCATTGAGTTTTAGTACCGACAAGCAAGATATAGAAAACCAATTGCAGGATGCCGCTGGTAAAAAGGAGAACTTCCAAAGCCCGGCCGGGTACCAATTCAAAAATTTCGATTTGAACAGCCGCAGTTATTTTGCCCAGGCAAGGCTGGTAATGGAAAAAAGATTGAAAGGGATGAACATGCTGCGTTTTGGCTCAGATTATTTTTATAGCAACGAAAAATCAACCTTCACTTTATTTGACGGAAGCGCCTATGATACAAAGCTGGCGGACAAATTATTCGCCGCATTTGCAGAAACTGATTTTTATGCCAGCAATGATCTTGCTGTAAAGCTGGGCACCCGCCTGGAGCATTCCCAAATCATAAACAAATGGAATGTGGCCCCAAGGGTTTCGCTGGCTTATAAACTCAGCAAACAAAGCCAGGTTTCATTTGCATACGGCATGTTTTACCAGAACCCCGAAAGCCGTTACCAGCCTGCTGCAGCAGGTATTGGCTTCTCAAAGGCGTCCCATTATATTCTGCAGTATCAAAAAATTGCAGCAAAGCGCAGTTTCAGGGCAGAACTGTTTTATAAGAATTACGACCATTTATATAAAACCGCTGCTGATAATTTCGGCAGGGAGGTAGCTGTAAACAATGATGGTTTTGGTAAAGCCAAAGGCATAGAGTTTTTTTGGCGGGATAAAAAAACGATCAGGAATATGGACTACTGGATATCCTATTCATTTTTGGATACAAAAAGAAATCACCTGAATTTTCCAACCTCCATGGAGCCTGATTTTGTAGCGAGGCATACCAGTTCACTGGTGGTAAAAAAGTTTGTGAGCAAGCTTAAGATGAATTTAAATGCGAGCTACAATTTTGCGACAGGCCGGCCTTATTACAACCTGCGTTACGATGCCAACCAATCTAAATACATCATTGCAGATGCGGGGCGAACCATCAACTACAATGCACTCGGGATCAGTATAAACTATTTGCCATCCATCGGCAAAAAAGATGCGAAAGGATTTTCCGTACTGGTATTATCGGTGAGCAATGTTTTGGGCCAGAAGCAGGTATTTAACTACCGGTACGGCAGCATTAACCACAACAAAGAAGCTATTGGCCCCACCGCCAAACGATTTGTGTTTATCGGTTGGTTCATGAGTTTTGGAATTGATCAAACAGAAAATGTAATTAACAATAATCTTTAAAAAAATAAACTTTTACTACTATGTATCATTATCTGTCCATTAAAAAACTAATCCTTTTTGTTTGTATGATCGCTGCCTGCAGCAGCAGTTTTGCCCAGGGCGAAAAATTCAAAACAACAATGGAGGAAAGTATCAAAGCAATCGGCCCCGCATTTGCCAACCCTGCCGAACTGCTAGCGCTTGCCAACAAGTTTGAACGCATTGCTGCGGCGGAAAAAACCGAGTGGTTGCCGTATTATTATGCCGCTTATTGCCAGGTGAATTATGCATTCATGAATCAGGACAAATCCAAAACAGATGAGATTGCGGATAAAGCCACCGAACTCATCAATAAAGCGGATGCTCTCCAGGCCAATAACTCCGAGATCAGTTGTATTAAAAGTATGATTGCATCCTGCCACCTGATGGTTGATCCCATGACCCGGTACATGCAATATGGCCCCGAAAGCCAGAAGCAACTCGACGCTGCGCAGCAACAGGATCCCAACAATCCACGCCCTGCAATGTTAATAGGGCAGGGGTTAAAATATACTCCTGAACAATTTGGTGGTGGCTGCGGAAATGCTTTGCCAAAACTGGAAGAAGCAGCCAAAAAGTTTGAAAGTTTTCAGCCGGCATCGGCACTGCATCCTGCATGGGGAAAAGAATATAACCAACAACTGATCAATGAGTGTAAAAAATAAGGATGTTAAGAATGATTATCTTTCAGTATTCACCCTGTAAATTTTTTTGATGTATGCAACATAAAGAGCTCAGTCAAAAAGAAAGCCTTGAACTCATCAGCCTCATGATCAATAAGGCCAAGGACAGTTTTCATGGCACCGGCATCGACTCCATGATGTGGGGCATCGTAATTGCCATTTGTTCGTTGGTGAAATTAGCCGAAGTGCACTTTGGTTTTCGCCTGCCCTTTGATATTTATCTGCTCACCGTAGTTGCGCTGCTGGTGCAGGTGGTTTTGCGGATACGGGTAAAGAAAAAACAAAATGCCGTAGACTACGATTCGGCATTTATCAGCGCAACCTGGACGGCTTTTGGCATCAGCATCGGGCTGCTGATATTCATCATCAATATGGTGTTTGCCACATGGGGCCCCGTTTTCAGGGAATATACCACGCTCACGGGCAATGAGCCGGCCTTTCATTTCAGCGAATTTGTGATGCCGCTGTTTTTGCTGCTGTATGGCATGCCTACATTTATCACGGGCATGGCCTGTAAATTCAGGCCGATGCTGGTAGGCGGCATTATTTGTTGGGTATGTTGTATCATTGCCTGTTTTACAAATTATAAAATCGATCTGTTGCTTACTGCTCTTTCGGCAATCGTGGCATGGTTTATTCCCGGCTTATTGATGGAGAAAGAATATAGAAGATATAAAAAGGAACAAGCCGCCCCGCATGTTTAAAGAACTCGATCCCATATTGCATTCCCAACTTCGCCTGGCGGTAATGAGCCTGCTTATTAGTGTAAAGGAGGCTGAGTTTACTTTTTTAAAAGACAAAACCGGTGCTACCGCCGGCAACCTGAGTGTGCAACTGGGCAAGCTGAAAGATGCCGGTTATATCGAAATTACCAAGCAGTTCAAAGACAATTACCCGCTTACCCTTTGCAAAGTGAGCAAAAAAGGTGTGGAGGCATTTGAGGCCTATGTGGCCGCTTTACAATCGTACATGAAGCCAGGTGAACAGGAAACTTAGTTAACGTTTGATTGTATGTTTTAATCCCCCGTGTTCTACTAACTTTGCACATATTTCCATTCATGAGTGCACTGGTAGTTGTAGAAAATCTTCATAAAAATTTTGGCGATTTTGTCGCTGTCGACAACCTCTCTTTTACGGTTAACAAAGCTGATATCTACGGATTCCTGGGGCAAAATGGCGCCGGAAAATCCACTACTATCCGTATGCTGCTGTCTCTAATAAAACCCGACAGGGGCAGTATCCGCATTTTTGATAAAGAACTTTTTTCTTCCCGGAATGAAATCCTGCAACAAACCGGTGCGGTAATAGAACGGCCCGATTTGTACAACTACCTTAGTGCCTATGATAACCTCTCCATTTTTGCGAGGTTGAGCGGCATGAGCGTTTTCAGACCAGTCCTTATGCAACAGCTGGAAAGGGTTGGGCTCGCAGACCGGTTTGATAGTAAAGTAAGAACATTCAGCCAGGGAATGAAACAAAGATTGGGAATCGCCGTTGCGCTGGTGCATGATCCTGAACTCATCATTTTAGATGAACCCACCAACGGGCTTGATCCGCAAGGTATCGCAGACATGCGTAGGCTCATCATTGACCTGAGTAAAGTGCATGGCAAAACGGTGATTGTGTCTTCGCATTTACTCAGCGAGATAGAAGTGATGGCCAACCGGATGCTGGTAATGGACAAAGGGAAAAAAATTGTGGAAGGAACTGTTGATGAATTACTGCATCCATCAGGCACCATTGTAAAAGTGGATACCAGCGACAATGAGTCTGCACGTGAATTGGTTTTAAATTCTCCCTGGTCAATTTACCTGCAGGTGCAGCCTGGAGTATTAAGCTTTAAGATGAATAAAAAGGAAGTGCCTGCTTTAACGGCCTGGCTGGTTGATCACGGCACCCAGGTGCAAAGTATCAATTCCAGGCATTCGCTGGAAGATTATTTTTTATCCCTCACAAGCCCTGAAACCTATGTGGAGACTGTTTAATATTGAGCTATATAAAATTTCACGCAGGCCCCGAACTTATATTGCCTTTGCCGCCATTACGGCTATCGTTGTCATTTTTCAGTTTGCATTTAAGGCAGATGGTGAAAGTTATATGAACCTGATGTTGCAGAATGTTCAGGATAGTTTTGAACTTGATAAACCAAAAGCGATCAACGGGTATTTTATGTGTTATATTATTTTAAACACGTTATTAATACAGATACCCATTCTGGTGGCTTTAATTGCCGGGGACAGCATCAGTGGCGAAGCCAATATGGGTACCCTCAGGCTGCTGATGACCAAACCCATCGGCCGTACGCAGGTGATACTCGCAAAATTTGCAGCTTCTTTTGTTTACACCATCGGTTTGTTGATCTGGATGGCCATTATGGCCCTGTTTGTAAGTATGCTCATTTTTGGAGTGGATGATATGCTCATCTTCCGGGTGAAGGGAGAAGAATCTCAAATTCTGCAGATAACAAAAGATGACGTGTTGTGGAGATATTTTGCTGCTTTTGCATACGCAGCCGTAGCGCTTACTGTGATAGCTGCTATCGCAATGTTATTGTCTGTATTTGCAGAAAATTCTATCGGGCCCATTATCGCTACCGTTTGTATTGTGATTGTTTGCACGGTAGTGTCCAACATTAACGTGCCCATCATCGACAGGAATGTAAAGCCATGGCTGTTTACCTCGTACCTTGTAGGTTGGAAAGGGTTTTTCTACATAGGTACCAATAACGATGGTGAGCCCATAAAAGGAACCATTGAAAACTGGCCAGCCATCAGGAACAGCCTCGGCATTTTATTATTACATATCCTGGTGTTGTTAGGCGTAAGCATTTACAGTTTTAGAAAAAAAGATATTCTGTCTTAAATAATACATCTATGAAAAAAATAATTTCTTCCATCCTGTTGCTCGGCTTTTTCCAGCAGGTTTCCCTTGGCCAGGATGTAAATGCCCTGGTAGCAAGTGTAAAGGCGAAACTGGATAAGGTATCAGACTACGAGGCCAACGGAAAAATGAAAACCAATGTTACTTTTTTAAAAGTGCCGGTGGCGGATATCAGGATATTTTATCGCAAACCAGAAAAATTGAAAGTGAAAACGGCAAGAGGTGTTTCATTTGTGCCCAAAGGAGCTGTAAGTATCAACCTTAATAATATTTTAAATAAAGGAAATTATACCGCTATAGATGCAGGCGTTGATAAAATTGGGAATACTACCGTAAGGGTGGTAAAACTTTTACCCGATGATGATAATAGTGATATTGTGTTGAGCACACTATATATTGATGAAGCCAGTAAGCTTGTGAAAAAAACCAAGACAACTACGAAGGAAAACGGCACATTCGAGCTGGAGCTCAGCTATGGCAAGTATGCGGCTTATGCGCTGCCTGATAAGATCGTTTTTTCTTTCAACACCAAGGATTATAAACTTCCCAAAGGCATCACTTTTGATTTTGACGATGGAAGCAGTACTCCACCGGTAGACAAAAGCAAAAATAAAAAAGGAAGGGCCGAGATAGTGATCAGCAGTTATAAAATAAACGCAGGCGTGCCGGATGCTGCCTTCCTGTAAAAAAATTGGATATGAAAAAAATCATAATGGCTTTACTGGTTTCCGGATCTGGTTTCGTTTCCTGCGAATCCAAAGAAACGAAGGGAGATACCAGTACAACTACCACCGAACAAAAAACGGAAACAGCTGACACAGCCGCCCCGGTATTGCCGCAGGCTTTGTGTTATGCAAGTACAGCAGGAGGCAACAACGTGTACCTACGCCTTGAGATACAAGGTAGCAGCGTTATGGGCAAATTAGATTATTCCATCAAAGAAAAAGATCAAAACAAAGGAACTATCAGCGGCACCATGAATGGAGATGTGCTTATTGCGGATTATACATTTAATTCGGAGGGGGTGAGTTCAGTAAGGCAGGTAGCTTTCCAGGTAAAAGATGGTAAAGCAACAGAGGGATATGGTGAGATGGTGGAAAAAAATGGAAAGATGATTTTCAAAGATCCGGCCAATATCGCTTTTGGTGAAGGCATTGTACTACAGCAGCAGGAATGTAATTAAAGAATATGGTTTTAAATATAAAAGGCAACCAGGAACGGTTGCCTTTTATGTTGATTCAATTTATTTTAATTTTCGTCGAGCGCTATTTTTTCATCCACCGCATTTCTTAGAACGGAAGCGCTCATTTTTTTCAGGGGATTTTTATATTGATCTTTATTTTCTGCCCTGTTATAAATTATTTCGAGGCAGGTAAATAGAGCCTGCGTGAAGGAAGACTCATCGGCTGTTCCTTTGCCGGCGATGTCAAATGCCACGCCATGGTCTGGTGAAGTTCGAACGCCACTCAACCCCGCGGTATAATTTACGCCCTCTCCATGTGCTAAGGATTTAAATGGAATTAATCCCTGGTCGTGGTAAAGCGCCAGTACCGCATCAAATCTTTCATGCTGGCCCCTTGCAAAAAATGCATCGGCGCTGTATGGACCAAAACAGAACACATCTTTTTGTTTGGCCTCCCTAATGGCAGGTTTAATTATTTCTTCTTCTTCTTTTCCCAGCAACCCTTCATCACCCGCATGCGGGTTTAGCCCCAGCACAGCGATCTTTGGTTTATTAATACCGAAATCTTTTTTTAATGATTCATTCATCAGCCGCAGTTTGCCGATGATGGCATCTTTGGTAATATACTGGGCCACATCTTTCAGCGGTACATGTTCAGTAAGCAAAGCCACTTTCATGTTTTCTGCCACCATAAACATCACTACATCTTTTACCTCGAACAGATCTTTGAGGTAGGGTGTATGCCCGGGGTAATTAAAGCTTTCTGATTGTATATTTTTTTTATGGATCGGGGCAGTGATCAACCCTGCAATTTTGCCTGATTTTAAGGCCTGTGCTGCAATGGTAAGACTCTCGATGGCATATTTTCCTCCTTCGCTGGTTAGCTGGCCGGGGGAGATATTAATTTCTTCTTCCCAGCAATTGTACACGTTTACCTGGCGTGGATTTATTTTTGTAGAATCCTTGATAGCAGAAAAACTGAAGTTATAATCCGGGAGGTTTTTTCGATAAAAGTTTAGTAGTTTGTTGTTTCCGAAAATCACCGGGGTGCAAAATTCTAAAATGCGGGCATCTGCCAGGGTCTTTATAATTATTTCTGGTCCCACCCCGTTCAGGTCGCCGCAGCTGATGCCGATAATAGGTTTATTCTCTGCTGAATTGGTCATATTTTACTGTTGTGTGCGCCGTAAAATTAAAGCTTTCGCTGCAGAGTGCGCCTGCTGTATGTAAGGTTCCTGACTTTTCAACATCTGCACAATACAAATCGTCGTGTATCGTTGTAACCCCGCACGAATGTTTTTTTGGGTAAGAAATTTATAAGTTTGTGCAAACAAGGGGGCCAATTTCAAATGTTCAGCAAGCCGTACATATTAGCAGGATTTTTTTTGTTGATTTTCTCCATGGCAGCAAATGGCCAGGGTAACGGTAATGGTAACCCTAACCCCGGTGGTGGTCGGCCCTTCCAGGCAAGAACAAAACAGGATTTCCAGTTTGGTGCATTTGCCGTGGGCAGCGCCGGAGGCCAGTTACAGCTTAGCCCAGCTGGCGTAAGAACTGGTACAGGAACGGTAGTTCCCCTAAATCTTGGGCTTGCCGTAACTCCACTACTATTAGAACTGCGTGGCAACCAGGGAACCATTGTACACGTGTTAATGAACAATGCACAACTCACCAGGGTTGGCGGCGGCAGCATGACCTTGAGCATGGGCAGCACCAACCCAGCCTCTCCATTTGTTTTTCCATCAGTTAATCCCCCAAAGCTTGACCTTTATATTGGGGGCAATTTGACCGTAGGAAATGCACAATCTGTTCCGCCGGGCAATTATTCTGGTACTTTGAACGTTACATTCATGCTGGAGTAAAAATCCGGCGCCTGTATTCCAATATTCCAATAAAACCTAGCAAGGGTGAAAAACCAGCTCAGCTTCTGTACAACCAAAGCCAGGAGTTATTTTATTAATTGCTGCTTAGCGCTGCTTATCAGTGTATTAGCCATGTTTCCGGCACCATCCTATTGCCAGGAAGAAGGCGAATACGATGAAATGATCATTGCTCTCAGCAGCCGCATAGTTGGAAATGCGGAAGTTCCCGCCATTATATATAATAACAATGCGTATCTGCCCGTGGCAAGCCTGTTTGATTTTGTGAAACTGAATAACGCATTTTCGCCGGGAAACGATTCTTTATACGGTTATATCCTTAATGAAAAAGATGTTTTCAGCATCAGCAAGTTGACCAATACTATACGGTACAAAGGGGTAGTAACAGCACTTCCCGAAGGTTCTGTTTTTTATAAAGCGGATGATTATTACCTGGAAGCAAATTATTTCGGTAATATCTTCGGGTTGAGTTGCATATTCAACTTCAGGAGCCTCAGCATTGACTTTGATACTAAATTAGACCTGCCATTTTTAAGAGAACAACGACAGCAGGAAATGCGACTTCAACTTAAGCAGGTAAAAGGGGAAGCAAAACCAGATACCGTAATCGCTAATAAATTCGCATTATTAAAACCCGGCATGCTTGACTGGGATTTTGGTTCCAACCAATCCAAAGGAACAACCAAGTATTCGGCCCGTGTAGGGATTGGTATTGGGCTGCTGGGTGGCGAAGCAAGTATTTACCTTAACTACAGTAGCAGCCAATCCATGTCGCTCAAAAACCAGCAGTACAACTGGCGCTATGTAAATAACAATGGTAAAATCATTAAGCAGGTAAATGCAGGTAGAGTAAGCCCGCTGGGCTCTCTGTCGTTGTATGGTCCGCTGAATGGTGTGCAGGTCAGCAATGCTTCTTCAACACCTAAAAAATCCTTCGGTAGTTTCAGGGTAAACTACAGGACCGAGCCCAACTGGATAGTAGAGTTGTACATCAACGATGTGATGGTGAGCTATACCAAGGCCGATGCAAACGGCCTGTTTTCATTTGATGTGCCCATGATTTATGGCGCATGCAACATCAGGTATAAATTTTATGGCCCGTTTGGGGAAATCAAAGAAACTACGCAACAAATCAATATTCCCTATACTTTTTTACAACCCGGCAACCTGGAGTATTCCCTAACTGCAGGTGTTACAGGAGATGCAGATCGTAACACATTCTCCCGTTTGAATATGAATTATGGCCTCGCAAAACGAATGACTATTGGTGCTGCGGTGGAATACAATTCCCAGTCGGGCATTAATAACCTGATGCCCATGCTTACCGCCTCTTTAAGAGTGGGAGGGGGAATGATAGTGTCGGCTGAGCATGCACCGGGCATTGTGTCAAAAGCAAATGCCAATTACCGTTTCAAAAATAACCTGCAGGTGGATGCCAGTTATATTAAGTATGCTGAAATGCAAAATGTGATCAGGACTTCCAGCCTGGATGAAAAAAGATTTTCTGCATCTATGCCGTTGCGCTTC
>CBFGLL010000022.1:0-17382 GCA_965649585.1 uncultured Chitinophagaceae bacterium
ATATTATTATCGCTGAATTTGAAATTCAAACCCAGGATGACCACCAGGATAAATTTGATTTCAGCGAAACATACAGCAGCATAGTTTCTTTTAATACCGTTAAGGAGAGATGCGAATATTTGTGTGAACGAATCCGGTTATTTTCCGGCTACGACAGGGTAATGATTTACCAGTTTGATGAAAATTATAATGGAGAAGTGATCGCTGAAAACAATGCGCCAGGCGTGCATTCATTTTTACATCACCGTTTTCCATCAACAGACATTCCGCAACAGGCCAGGGAATTATATGTGAAAAACCTCATGCGCATTATCTCTGATGTAAATGATGAAGGTTCGTCACTTGTTGCCTCCCCTTCTACCGGGGGACAGCCATTGGATATGAGTTATTCCATCCTCAGAGCCGTATCTCCTGTGCATATTGCTTACTTAAAAAATATGGGCGTACAGGCAAGCTTTAGTACATCCATCATTGTACAGGGAAAATTATGGGGATTGGTTACCTGCCATAATTTTAAGCCATCACTTATCAGCTACAACAATCGCTTCAATTGCAGAACACTCACCCAAATATTGGGAAATAGTATCTTTATCCTGAACTCGCTGGAAATAAACCTGCAGAAAGAAAAATTCAGCCGTTCTTTTGGCGATGTTGTAAAATCACTTGCGCTACACAGCAACCCAAAAAATGTATTGAACCACAAGTTGAATGATGCTACCGGCGCAGCTTACATCAAAGGGAATGAAGTGGAATTGGTGGGTAAAACACCGTCCCGTAGTGAGGTGCTTAATATTGCTGATCATGTTTTTTCTGTTTCCCCGGTGGAAGTGTTTGCTACCAATATGATGGGCAACAAAATGACCCTCTCCCAGGAAGCGATCGATATGGCAAGTGGCGTTTTAGCCATTCCCATCCTGGCGGAAATAAAGGAAATGCTTATCTGGTTTAAGCCCGAAATGCCCGTGCAGGTGCAGTGGGCAGGCAAACCCGAAAAGATCATAGCCGAGTATAAGGGCAAACCTTCTTTAAACCCCAGAACCTCTTTCCTTTCCTGGTCAGAAAAAGTAAATGGTATGTCCGCTCCATGGACGCTGGGAGAAATTGAAACTGCGAAAAACCTTCAGTCAGAACTGGAACATATCACCCACCTCAAAGCACAGGAAATTAAATTGCTGCATGAAAAACTAAAGATGGCTTATGATGAGTTGTCAACCTTTAGTTATACCGTTTCCCATGATCTTAAGATTCCACTTACCGGTATCAAGAATTACACGGAATTAATTGCTCTTACAGAAGAAAACCTCACAGAAGATGGCAGATCTTACCTTAATACCGTGGTGAACAGCGCTGATAAAATGAATGCGCTCATCAACGAGATTTTTAACTATACAAGGGCTGGCCTCATTGATATAAATGCAACAGAAGTAGATATGCATCCCATTATCGAAAGGATCATCGAAGAGAATACGGCAGTGTATAAAGACAAAGTAAATGTGCAGGTAGGTGAGCTGAACTGCATCAGCGGTGACGCCATGATGTTATACCAGCTATTCGGCAACCTGCTGAGTAATGCAATTAAATACGCTTCTAAAACCGAGGGCCCAAAAGTTACCATCGACTCTTACAAACAAAATGATAAAATACATTACATTATTCAGGATAATGGCATCGGTATACCGCCCCAAGAGGTAAATAGGTTATTTTTACCGTTTGTGCGTATGAGTAACAGTAAAGAATTTGATGGAACTGGGCTGGGAATGGCAATTGTGAAAAGAGTTACTGAAAAGCATCGGGCCGAAATAGCTATAACCAGCGAATTAAACAAGGGTACTACCTGTACCATCATTTTCAGGGACAAATTATGAAGAAGGTAATTTTTGTTGATGACGATAAAGACATGCTGAAGCTACTGGGTATTATTTTAGGAAAGTCCTACGAAGTATACCTGTATGCTGATGCAAGCAATTTGATGGAGCATATACAACAAGTGAATCCCCACCTGCTGGTGCTGGATAACCTGATTGGTGATGATAGCAGTGAATCTATTATTGAAACATTACAGGCTAATAACAGTGTAACAATCCCGCCCATCATCCTTCATTCCGGCACACCTGATATTGTCGCCAGGGCCGAAAGGATAAATGCTGTGGGTTATCTCGCAAAACCTAGCAGCATAACAGAGATCAAAAATTACATTGACGGGTTTTTGACCTGATCAGTTTATTATTTTCCTTTTCCCTATTTTATCTTTAAGCAGCACCTGCAACAACCAGCTCGCTTAATGGCCTTGCATTGAATACAACGCTCTCTGACAGTTCCTGACAAAGCCTGCTAAAGTTGTATTTTTGATATTATCAATAACATATAATTCAACGAAACAATATGGGGCATTTGCCAAAACTAATTGAGGACCTCGCACTTATTTTAATGGTAGGTGCTTTTGTAACGCTTTTGTTCAAGCGCATCAAGCAACCGCTGGTGCTGGGTTATATCATCGCAGGTTTTTTAGTAGGTCCGCATTTTTCATGGGTACCCACTGTTGTTGATACCGAAAATATTGACACACTTTCTGAAATAGGTGTAATATTCCTGTTATTTAGCCTTGGTCTTGAATTCAGTTTTAAAAAATTAATGCGGGTAGGAGGCGCTGCTTCCATTACCGCCTTTGTAGAGATTATTTTCATCACCGTTGCCGGCTTTCTTGTGGGTAGGTTGTTAGGCTGGAAAACAATGGATAGTTTGTTCCTGGGTGGTATGCTCGCCAGTTCTTCAACCACCATTATTTTAAGGGCTTTTGATGAACTGGGGATAAAAGGGAAAAAATTTGCCGGGATTGTATTTGGCGTATTGGTAGTAGAAGATATCGTGGTGATCTTGTTGATGGTATTATTATCAACCATTGCTGTTACCAACCAGTTTGAAGGCGGGGAAATTTTAATGACGGTGTTGAAGCTATTGTTCTTCCTTGCCCTTTGGTTTATTGCAGGCATATTTTTGTTACCGAGCTTTTTAAAAAAAGCAAAGTCATTGCTGGATGATGAAACCCTGCTCATCCTCGCCATCGGATTATGTTTAGGAATGGTGGTGTTGGCAACACAAGTTGGTTTTTCTGCAGAACTGGGCGCATTTGTGATGGGCTCCATTATTGCGGAAACTACTTCGGCAGAAAAAGTGGAACACCTCATAAAGCCGGTAAAAGATCTTTTTGGGACCGTATTTTTTGTATCGGTTGGTATGATGATTGACCCGGCAGCGATGGTTAAATACGGAGGCCCCATTATAGTTGTTACACTGCTTACCCTGTTTGGAAAAATGTTTAGTACCACGCTGGGAGCTGTACTTTCTGGACAGCCGCTAAAACAGTCGGTGCAGGTGGGTATGAGTATGGCCCAGATTGGTGAATTCGCCTTCATCGTGGCCACGCTTGGTTTGTCGCTGGGCGTAATTTCCGATTTCTTATTCCCTGTTGCTGTTGGTGCATCTGCCATCACCACTTTCAGCACACCTTACCTGATTAAATTTTCCGAACCCTTTTATAAATGGTTATCCAAAATATTACCTGAAAAATGGGTGAACCGCATCAACCGTTATGCTGCCAGCACAGAAACCATTACGGCAGAAGCAGAGTGGAAAGATGTATTGCGGAACTATGGTAAACTGGTACTGATAAATAGTATTGTTCTCATTGCAATTTTGTTGCTTGCTATTAATTTTGTTTCGCCTTTTATTCATGAAAAAATTGAAAACGGCATTACTGCCAATATCATTTTATTACTCGTAACACTCGGCGCATCTGTACCATTTTTCTGGGCGATAATGGCAAAAAAACCTTCGGGTAGTGCTTACCGTGAATTATGGATGAACAAACAATATAATCACGGACCATTACTCGCCATTGAAATTGGGAGGGTGCTCATAGGCGGGTTACTGGTGGGCTTTTTTATCGACAGCCTTGTTTCCACGAAGGCAGCATTACTCATTACCATCCCGGTAATGATAGCCGTACTATTTGTTTTTTCAGCCACTATCCAAAAGTTTTACCATCGTATCGAGAGCCGCTTTATCAGTAACCTCAATGAAAGAGATGTGGTGATAGAAGATGATCTTAAAAAGAATCTTACCACCAAACACAAAGAAGTGCAGAGTGGGCTTGCTGCCTGGGATGCCCATATTGTTGAAATGACGGTAAATCCCTTTGCATCATTTGCAGGCAAAGCTTTACTCGACATAGCATGGCGTGAAAAATATGGCATCAACGTGGCCTATATAAAACGGGGGGATAAAATAGTACATATCCCCAACCGCTTTAATACCATCATGCCTTTCGACCGGGTAGGTATATTAGCTACGGATGAGCAACTTGCTGCATTCAAACCGGTTTTTGATATGCAGGAACCCATTACTGAATCCACGATGAGCCTGGAAGATGTGAGTCTGCAACAGGTGATGGTTGATGAGATCACCCGGCTAAAGGGCAAAACCATCCGCAGCTCCGGCATCCGGGAAAAAACGGAAGGCCTGGTAGTGGGAATCGAACGTAATAATGTGCGGATGCTCAACCCGGATTCTTCAACCGTATTTGAATGGGGCGATATTGTGTGGATAGTAGGTAACCGCAAAAAAATTGAAAACTTCAGGGAAGGGGAAATCAAAGCCGATTAGCTTTTAGCATTTGTTTATTAAAGCATTTTCTACTTTTGATAAATGAAGTGGAAGCTGTTGACGATTGCTGCCGTGTTTAGTATCGGCCTGCTCCAGGCCCAGCCTTCCTATAACAGCCCCGATCCATTTAATAGCGCCGCAAGCTTTGCCGATTATGTTTCCAAAAAATTCAGCAGTGACCATGATCGTTTTACTTACCTATACAACTGGATCTGCAACAATATTCAATACAACAAAGACAGCGCATTATATTTCAACTGGTCGGCCCCCTACGATATAAAAATAGAAGCAACGCTGCGGCGCAAAAAAGGCGTGTGCGAAAATTATGCTTCCCTTTTGGCAGATATAGCAGGCAGGATGAATATTCCAACCTATGTAGTGCATGGATTTCCTGCAGCCAAAACCGGCGCAGGTGATGATAGCCATGCATGGGTGGCAGTGCAACTTAATAACCAATGGTGGCTTTGTGATCCCACATGGGATGCTATGAGTATTGCTAAAACTAAATACTTCCTGGTAGCGCCAGCCACATTCATTGAAACACATATTCCATTTGACCCCATGTGGCAATTATTGGAACGCCCCCATTATTTTTTGCCAGGCAATAAGGAAACATTCAATTTCCGGGACTCAATTGCAACATTTCTTCAACTGGATAGTTTACAGCAACTGCAGGCTTCGCAGCGGCGCATCAGGCAAAGCAATACCAAAAATAATATGGTACGCAACTGGGAAAGCCTTAATAATATGAACATCGCCATTATTGCCGGGGAAAAAGATGAACAACATTATAACAGCGCCGTTAAATCATTTAATGAAGCACTTCAACTTTACAATGCATTTATCCAATTCAGGAATGCACAGTTTCAGCCTGCAGTAAGCGATGATGTGTTGGAAAAAATGTTATTGCCGATTACGGCCTTATTGCAGGAATCCAAAAAACATATCAAGCTTCTTGGCAGCATCAGGGAAAACTTTCAGTATGACCCTGGAGACCTTTTACAAAGGATACATCAATTAGAATCTAACAGCAGTCAACAACAAAAATTCATCAAAGCATTTACTGCTGCTGATGCTAAAGAAAGAGCAAGGCTACTGGAGACTCACCCATAAAAAAATCCCCGGGATTTCCGGGGATCAGTTTAATTTTTTGCGAGGTCAAATTTTTTAAAGATTGACCTGATTGCCGCCTGTGCTTCTTTTGATTTGAATTTTTTACTATCGATCTGGTCGGTGGTCCAGCCCTGCCAAATAGTTTTGTCAGTCTTTGCATCGATCATTGAAATGCTTACCGTTCCTTCGTTTACCGGTACGTCATAACGATCGTAACCAATAAACCTTGATGGGTAATACACATTTACATAACGCCTTGTATAAGGGTTGTAAAAAGTACGCACCCCTGGGTTAGAATAAACAGGATCACTTCTTTCGCTCAGGCCACGTTCTACCAGCAAATCATAACTTAAAATAAGGTCGGGATTCTTGGTCACTTGTTTCCATGAGGTATTTTTTTCAATCTGTTCATCTACCGCATTTTTGATAGAGGTTTCAACAAAATCATTAGTACGGTCTTTCGTCTTGTCATCGGATTTATTCAACCATGCATAGGTTTTATACTGGTTAAAGTTTACGCTTTCGTCCTTTTCGATATGAGCCGTGGTACCACAACCCAGCATCGTAATGGCCGCAAGAAAAAGACCCGCAATACCGGCTCCAATTCTTTGTGTCATGTGTGTTTCATTTAGGTTTTTAAAATATTGTTTCACTGACACTTAGTATTGTAAAAAAAGTGCCAGTAATTGCTAATGTCATATAACAATTAGCACCCCTCTCTTTGATAATTATCACACAATCAACCCCATAAAAAAACAAACCCTGGCGTGGGTTTGTTAAAGTTTTTTGTTGCCTGCTTAAAGTGTAGCACCAGTGTGCTAACACATTATTTATTTCGTAAAATCAAGATTAAAATTTGTGTTAATGATGAGGCCACTGTTGTTTTGGAAGACATTTTGACCGTTGATCTGCCGGCCATATTGTAGCGTTTGGTAAAGATAGCCGGCTTCGAGCCTGAACTGTTTGCTGAAGCGATAACCCAACAATAGGCCGAGCCGATTTTGGTCAAACACATTAGCATTTACATTTTTACCAAACCCAATAAATACTTCATCGTACAGCGCCAGGTAAGCACTGCGATCTGTTATTTCCTTACCCTTCAGCGGCGCCTGAAGGCGTATCATGTAACGTAAGCGGTTTAATAAAGGAAATTCATCTTCTTTTTCAACCGCTGCCGAACTGTAGCGACCCACAAACCGCTGCTCCAGCATAAACCGGTGACTGATATCGAGCCATGATTCTTTGTGGGCAAGCTGTATCATTTGAAAAATGCGGTGCTCCGTAAAATCCCTTCCCAGTCCATTAAGAGGAATCTCACCATAGGGATAAGTTTCAATCCAGGCATAGCCCATTCTTAATAAAACTCTAGGGTTAGGTTGGTAATTCAATCCCACCCTTAAAAGCCCCTGCTGTTTATCGCTGATAAAATTATTCCTGCGCCATTGATACTCGGTGTGGATGCCCAGCCTGGGGGATACTTTAAATGTGCCAAAATAATTATACCATCCAATATTATTTTGCGTACTGATGCGATCGTTCTGCGCAAAAACCGCCTGCGTCAGCAACAAAGTAATTGCTGCAACCACGAACCTCAGCGATAACTTAAAATTAAAATCACCCATAGCTGGAAAAAGGCCCCCTCTCATGATCTCCATTTACTTTTACTGGTCTTTTATTAATGGCTGGCCATTTTGGATGGCCAGCCGTCGGTTTTTGTTTTCGCTTAATACTGCTGTTTTACTTTTGATACTGGAACAGCGGGTCGATCGGTGAGTCTGCTCCCACTTCGCACACTGCCTTTATCACACCATCGCTAAGGCGATACACCCAACCATGCAGGTGTACGGGCTGATCTCTTTTCCAGGCATCCTGCACTATCGTGGTTCTTGCAAGGTTGTTCACCTGTTCCCTTACGTTTACTTCCACCATTTTATCGAAGCGCTCGTTACCTTCCGGAATGCTATCCACTTCCTGCTTATTGTGGTAGTACACATTTTTGATCTCCCTTAACCAGGTATCAATAATGCCCAGTTGCTGCTGACCCATGGCAGCCTTAACACCACCGCAACCATAGTGCCCGCAAACGATGATATGCCTCACCTTCAGTACCTCTACGGCATATTGCAACACGCTTAATAAATTGATATCCGTATTCACCACCATATTGGCAATATTGCGATGGATAAACATTTCGCCCGGTAGGGTTTTGGTAACCATATTGGGTGGTACACGACTATCGCTGCAACCGATCCATAAAAACTCCGGTGATTGCTGGTTTTCTAACCTCTTGAAAAATTCCGGGTCTTCCTGGAATTGTTCTGCTGCCCACTCTTTATTGTTCTGTAATAGCTTTTGGTATGATAACATGTTGATTAATTCTTTAATGATGAATAGTTGATACAGCACGTTCATAAACTCAGTTTCGCAAACTGGTTCACGGTGCGCTTTTAAAATAATTTTGTGAATGCCGCATTCAGTTGCGCAAATGAAAATTTTCCAAAACTGGCGGAAATGTTGAGCCCTTAAATGCCAGGCTTTTTAAACCTTGGGAGGTGGAGATACCAGTTCGTAGTGTACGATCTGCAGTTTTTCTGCATCCATTATGCGATGGCGCAAAAGACCATCCAGCCATGCAAGTTCTTTGAAAGAATGTTTTTCATGCAGGTATTCTTCCTGGATATTGATGCCCCCGCCCGTTGATTTGGATTTTTCTTCCACCGGGGAAGGCGCCTCCTGCGAATCCTGCTGGCAAACAATTTCAGTTTGTTCTTTATCTGCATAAACCAGGAAGTTAGCGCCTGTTAGTAACAATAATGCAGATACCATGATGGCAGCAGATAAATACCTGCCGATCAAGTTCCATAAAGGGTATATGTTTTTGCCAGCCATCATGAGGCTGCAAATATAAGGAAGCGGCTTCAAGCCAAAGAACCGGTTGTCTAAAAAATGCACGGGCATGACAAATTATGGATGCTGTTCACTTTTTTAATATGAAGCATGTGGGCAGACAGGATTCACCTGCCCGCAAAAAATATTCGTAACTTTATACACTATGCCTTTTCAACTTCAAGCACCTTACCAGCCATCCGGCGATCAGCCATCGGCTATTGCGCAATTAACAGAGGGCATCCTTGCCGGGGAACGGTATCAAACATTATTGGGTGTAACAGGTAGTGGTAAAACATTTACCATGGCCAATGTAATTCAGAATGTACAAAAGCCCACATTGGTGATTACGCATAATAAAACCCTGGTAGCACAGTTGTATGGAGAATTCAAACAGTTTTTCCCTGATAACGCCGTGGGTTATTTTGTAAGTTATTACGACTACTACCAGCCCGAAGCATACATACCCACCAGCAACACCTACATAGAAAAAGATTTAAGCATTAATGATGAGCTGGATAAATTAAGACTACAAGCCACTGCACAGTTGCTCAGCGGCCGGCGTGACATCATAGTGGTGGCTAGTGTGAGTTGTATTTATGGTATGGGTAACCCCACCGAATACGAAAATGGAATCGTTCGAATTGCACAGGGGCAAATCATTTCCCGGCAGGGGTTTTTGCATTCACTCGTAAATTCTTTATACCACCGCAGCCAGGGCGATTTTACAAGAGGCAGTTTCAGGGTAAAAGGAGATACGGTAGATATTAACCTGCCTTACGTGGATTTTGGATACCGCATCAGTTTTTTTGGTGATGAAATTGAAAGCATTGAAACGCTGGAACTGGCTACAGGGAAGCGTATCAGCCGGGTAGAGAACGCAGCGATTTTTCCGGCCAACCTGTACATTGCTCCCAAGGATATGATGGCAACGGTAATAAGTGAAATACAGGATGAGGCTTTTGCACAGGCAGAATACTTTAAAAAAGAAGGAAAATATATAGAAGCACAACGCATCAGCGAAAGGGTGAATTACGACCTGGAAATGATAAGGGAACTCGGCTACTGCAACGGTATTGAAAACTATAGCCGGTTTTTCGACAGGCGAAAGCCGGGTGCAAGACCATTCTGCCTCCTGGACTATTTTCCCAAAGACTATCTCACCATTATTGATGAAAGCCATCAAACCATTCCACAGATAAGTGGTATGTATGGTGGCGACAGGAGCCGCAAACTGGTGTTGGTAGATTATGGATTTCGTTTACCATCTGCATTAGACAATCGTCCGCAGAATTTTCACGAGTTTGAAAATCTTACCAACCAGATGGTATTTGTTTCTGCCACACCAGGAGAATATGAACTGGAAAGATCAGAAGGTATCGTAGTAGAACAAGTAGTACGCCCCACAGGATTACTGGATCCGCCGATTGAAATTCGACCTTCCATCAACCAGATAGACGACCTGCTGGATGAAATTGATAAAAGGGTTACCAAGGGAGATCGTGTGCTGGTGACCACCCTCACCAAACGTATGGCCGAGGAAATGGATAAATACCTGCACCGCATCAATATCAAAAGCAAATACATTCACAGCGAAGTGGACACATTGGAAAGAGTAGAAATTTTGCGGGAGCTGCGACTCGGCATCATTGATGTGTTGGTGGGTGTAAATCTTTTAAGGGAAGGGTTAGATCTTCCCGAAGTTTCGCTGGTGGCTATTTTAGATGCAGATAAAGAAGGTTTTTTGCGCAATGAAAGAAGCCTCACACAAACAGCTGGTCGTGCTGCCCGCAATGTAGATGGCCTGGTGATATTTTATGCCGATACCATGACGGAGAGCATGCAGAAAACGATTGACGAAACCAACCGCCGTCGTGAAAAACAAATTGCGTATAACCTGGCGCATAATATTGTTCCAAAAACAATTTTTAAAACCACCGATCAAATCATGGCGCAGGGATCTGTACTGGATGTGAAAGGTTATGACCCCAGCAATCCGAAAGCGGTGGGCGATGATACCCTGGTAACGGTGGCAGCGGAAGATGAAGCTGTGTACAATACCGTTCCCCAAATGGAGAAAGCCATCAACAAAGTAAAAAAGGAAATGGAAAAAGCGGCAAAGGACCTTGATTTTATGGAAGCCGCAAGGTTGAGAGACCAGATGTTCAGGATGCAGAAAGAGCTGGAGGCGATGAAGAAATAACAGCAGCTAAGCAATCCTATAAATCAATTGCCCGGTTGATAAAATCATTCAATGGTTTGCCGGCATTAAAACTATTCAGCAGTTCCCTGCTGAATTTTTTATGCATGATCTGCTCATCGCTGAAAGGCCTGCTCACCACGAAGTTTTTCATCTTAAGGTATTCTATCGCCGGGTTGTTTTCATCATAACCCTTGGGCGGCCGCACCAGGCGCTGGCTTAGGTTAAACCCATTTTCAAAAGTTTTTTTGAAGCTTTTATTATTGACAATAGTATTCCACTCTTCCAGGTTATAATCAATTTCCTGCCTGATGGCGGCAAGATGCGCAGGGGGCGGATCCCATAAACCTACCGCTGCAAAACTTTTGCCTGGTTCTATATGCATATAAAACCCTGCACCATCGCCTTTTTTTCCCGCGGGATTAAAATAGGCAGCATAATTTGTTTTGTATGGATGCTTTTCTTTGCTGAAGCGAATATCCCTGTTCAACCTGAAAATACACTCCTTAGGAGTGAGGTTAGCAAAAGCAGGATCGAATGATGTGATGCCGTTAAGAACTTTAGCCACTACATCCAGGAATTCTTGCTTACTGGTTTCATACAATGACCGGTGCGTATCCAGCCAGGCTTTGTTATTGTTCTTCTTAACTTCTTTTAAAAACTTAATTACAGATGCAGTGATCATTTGCTTATCTCCCTTTAATTTCTATTCCAGTTTTCGCCTCTTTTTATCCGGTATAAAGTCATTTCGCTTACGCCGTATTTTTCTGCAAGTTGTTTCATGCTGAGTTTGCGCTTTACATTGGTTACCGCATCTTTTATAGCTTTGGCCTGCGTAAGGGTGAGTTTAAGCCCCTTGGTTTTATTGGCCTGCCTTTTTTTATAGGCTAGTTTCTCCGGGCTTTTTTGCTGGTGGTCGCTCATTTCGGTGGCGGTGGCCCATTGCAGGTTTTTTATATGGTTGTCATCCTTTTTATGATTGCGATGAATGACGAACTTATGCTTAGGCGATTTTTTGGCAGAAAACAACCGGGCAACTTCCCGATGCAGGTAAATCGTTTGGTTATTACCTTCCACGTGAAGGTTCAATGTTCTATAGCCGGAAGTTTGAGACCCGGAGAGCAGCTTACCATCCGTAGACAAATCATCTTCGTAACTCGCTAAACGCCCCTGGTTAGATACAGCATATTTTTTCCGCAGTGTTTTGTGACCGGCAAACTGAATCTGTTTCCATAGTTCGCCCGCATTTTTTTTTACCATGTTGTTGCTTTTTTGCAATAAACAATACACTCGTGGTTTTGGTAAGCGGGTAATGATATAAGAAGTTCCAATTTAAAAAAAATTTTCCAAAGCCTCTACCCACTCATCATTTTAAGAAATTCATCTTCTGATAAGATCCTGATGGCTGGTATCTTTTTTGCCTTTTCCAGTTTACTACCGGCATCTTCTCCCACCACCAAAAAGTTGAGTTTGCTGCTGACGCCGCTTAATATTTTTCCGCCATTGGCTTCTACCATTTCCTCGGCTTCGCTGCGTTTTAATTTGAACAATGTTCCGGTAAATAAAAATGTTTCACCCTGCAAGGAACCCTCTGCCAGTGCCGGCTTTTTGGATGCTTCCATACGTAGCCCCAGTTGCTGCAGCGTTTCCAGCATATGTATATTATCAGGGTTGTGAAAAAATGCATGAATACTCGCCGCCACTTTTTCGCCCACATCATCCAACTTACGGAGGGCCTCCACATCCATGTTTTTAAAATCAAAAATGTTATTGATGGATTGGGCCAATGTTTTAGCAGTGGTTTCACCCACGTAGCGGATACCCAGCCCATAGATGATCCTGTGCAGGGGCTGCTGTTTGCTGGCTTCAATAGCAGCCTTTAAATTTTCAACCGATTTTGTACCGAAACCCTCCATGCCGTTTAATGCAGAAAAATCAAACTGGTAGATGCCGGGAATATCTTTTAATAACCCAAGACTAAAAAACCTGCGCACATTGGCATCACCCAGGCTGCGGATATCCATGGCATCTTTACTTACGAAATGAATGATCCTTTCCACCACCTGCGCTTCGCAGTTAATGTTTACGCAGCGCCATACCGCTTCCCCTTCGGGTTTCACCAGTTTGTCGTTACACACAGGGCAGTGCGTAGGGAACATTATTTTTTGCTGGCTGCCATCTCTTAACTCCGGCAAGGATTTTACGATCTGCGGAATTACATCACCACTTCGTTCTATCAATATGGCGTCGCCCAGTTGAAGGTCTTTTTCTTTTATATAATCTTCGTTGTGAATAGATATGCTGGTGACCGTAACACCACCTACCTGTACAGCTGCAATTTTTGCCACAGGTGTTACCGCACCTGTGCGGCCCACCTGGAATTCAACACCTGTCAAGGTACTACTCGCCTGCCGGGCCTTAAATTTATAAGCAATCGCCCAGCGTGGGTGGTGCGATGTCATCCCGAGCCTATCCTGCAACTCAAGGTCATTCACCTTTATCACCATGCCGTCTATCTCGTAAGGCAGCTCATCTCTTTTGCTTTCAAATCCTGCTACATAGTTTATCACTTCTTCAATGCCCTTCATTACTTTCATCTCCTTCTTCGGGCTCCTGAAGCCAAGATCCCAGAGCATTTCCAGCATTGCTGCATGTGTGTGGGGTGTGGTGTTTACAAACGCTCCGTTTTGCAAAGAGGTAAAGTAACTCACATGGTATAAAAATGCCTCCAGGTTTCTCCGCCCCACTTCTTTGGTATCTTTTATTCTTAAACTTCCGGCCGCTGCGTTCCGGGGATTTGCCAGTGGAGGTAAACCTTCCTCCATAATAGCATCATTGTATTTTTTGAAATTAGTTTTACTCAGCAACACTTCTCCCCGGATCTCAATTTGATCAATACCATATTTTGAAAAAGTTGCAGAAAGTGGAAGCGACCTGATCTGTTTGATATTCGGGGTAATATCATCGCCCGTTTCTCCATCGCCACGGGTTACCCCGCTCACCAGCAGGCCATCATCATAAACCACCGAGATACTTGCGCCATCAAATTTTGGTTCGGCACAATATTCAACCACATCCAGTTTGCTGAGTTCTCTCACCTTCCTGTCCCAATCAACGAGGTCATCGGCGTTATAGCTGTTTTCAAGGCTCAGCATCGGAACCAGGTGTTGCCGTTTTGGAAAATCCTTTATCAATCCAGCTCCTACACGCTGTGTAGGCGAGTCTTTTGTAATGATGCCGGCATCTTCCTTTTCAAATTTCTCCAGCATCTTGTAAAGACTGTCATATTCAAAATCGCTGATGAGCGGATCGTTCAACACGTAATACCTGTTTTCATGAAACCGAAGCACATTGCGTAATTCTTCCACGTCTTTTATAGACAGGTCTTTTGCTTTTAACCAATGGTTGGTGGCCGCTTGTAATTCTTTAATTTGTTGGGGACTGTACATAGTATTTTGATAAAACAAATGTAGCCAATAAAAAAACTGGCAGCCTTTTTGAAATTTGAAAAATGTATTAATCTCACAACATGATGCCTTCCATTTTTTTACAAGCCCAGTCTTTTAGCTGGAGGGAGCTCCTGCTTGGCAGCGAGAACTGGGCATTTTTGTGGGAGACCATGTTGCGCACCTTCATTATGTTCGTAATTATCATGGTGGCCTTACGCATCCTGGGAAAACGAGGCGTAAAACAGCTATCGGTTTTTGAGCTGGTGGTAATTATTGGTTTGGGATCTGCGGCAGGTGATCCCATGTTTTATAAAGATGTGGGCATTCTTCCCTCGCTGATTGTGTTTACGCTCATCGTATCCCTGTATAGCATTATTACCTGGATGATTGGAAAGAATAAAGGTTTCGAAAACCTTGTAGAAGGCAAACCCATTTGTTTAATTAAAGACGGCGCTTTTGAAATTGAAAATTTTAAAAAAGAAGCCCTTGGTGCAGATGAATTTTTTGCAGAACTAAGGTTAAGAGGGGTTTCACAACTCGGGCAGGTAAAGCAGGCGATTGAAGAAAGCAACGGGGAGATCAGTGTTTTTTACATGGATGATGATGAAGTGAAATATGGCCTGCCCATCATGCCGGGCTCGCTGGAAAACCCTTTAAAAACAATAACGGGCGCCGGTTACTACTCTTGTACATTTTGCGGCCATACCCAAAAATTTGAGGAAACCGAAAGCCCCACCTGTCCTCAGTGCAACAAAAAGGAATGGGTAAAGGCAAACAATCAAAAACGAATTACCTAGCGGCGGCCGCCCCTATTTACCCGCAGAAAAATATAGTTCTTTAAATTGCAGGCTCTAAACAACGCTTATGCAATTTAGCTCCAACAAACTTTTACCTGTTATCCTTTTTTCCTTGCTGCTGATTTCTGTTTCCTCCTGTAAGTTCAGGGAAAAGGTTAGCCTCGTAGTTCATCATGCAAACATCTATACTGTAAACGATGGTTTTGATACGGCACAGGCCATGGCAATTAACGATGGAAAAATACTGGCCATCGGAAGCAATGATGACATTTTAAAAAGGTATGAAGGCGAAGAGACCGTTGATGCAAAAGGCAAAACAATTTTTCCCGGGTTTATTGATGCTCATTGTCATTTTACAGGGTATGCTACCGACCGCTGGAAGAAGGACCTGGTGGGCACTACGTCATGGCAGGAAATTGTTGACAGTATAAAGTCATATAGCACCAACGCCCCCATGGAATGGATCTACGGTCGGGGCTGGGATCAGAACGATTGGGCTGTAAAAGAATATCCTGACAACAGCAAGCTGGATAGTTTATTTCCAAGCCGACCAGTATATCTCAAAAGAGTGGATGGCCATGCGGCCATTGCCAACAGCGAAGCTTTGAGAATAGCAGGTATCACCGCAGAAACCACTTTAGCAGGTGGTAGCGTGGAAGTAAAAAACGGGAAACCCACGGGTGTTTTGATCGATAATGCCATGGCGCTGGTTGAGAAAAAAATTCCGGACGTAAGTGATTCAATGGCAAAAGTATTTTTTGCAACGCTGCAACAGGAATGTTTTAAAGAAGGGTTGACAGGAGTGCATGATTGCGGAGTTACTGAACATACTGTTGAGTTAATAGAGCAGGCGCAGCAGGAAGGCTCCCTTCAAATGAAAATATTTGCCCTGCTGAAAGATGACAGTACCTATTATGACCGCTGGATCAAAAAAGGAAGATATACAAACGGCGATCTCACTGTTGGCGGCTTTAAGTTATATGCGGATGGAGCTTTAGGCAGCCGGGGAGCATGCTTATTGAAACCTTATGACGATCGTTCGAACTGGTTTGGATTTTTATTAAGTAGTGCTTCGTATTTCCAGGATAAGGCCGAGCGCTTGGCGAACAGCAACCTGCAAATGTGTACGCATGCCATTGGCGATAGTGGCAACAGGCAGATATTAAAAACCTATGCCGAAGTGCTAAAAGGCAAAAATGACCGCCGCTGGAGAATTGAACATGCGCAGATTGTAGATCCTGCAGACTTCCATTTTTTTGCAGACTACAATATCATACCATCTATTCAACCCACGCATGCTACCAGCGACATGTATTGGGCGGCCGATCGGGTAGGTAATGAAAGAATAAAAACAGCTTATGCCTACAAACAATTGCTGGAAACAAATAATTGGATTCCGCTTGGTACTGATTTTCCTGTTGAATATATCAGCCCAATGAAAACATTTTTTGCAGCAGTGATCAGAAAAGATACCAAAGGATTTCCTGCGGCTGGTTTTCAAATGGAAAACGCATTGACTCGTGAACAAACTATTAGAGGTATGACCATCTGGGCTGCCAAAGCAGCTTTTGAAGAAAAAGAAAAAGGAAGCCTGGAGAAAGGTAAAGCCGCAGACTTCATCATGCTCGACAATGATTTAATGAAATGCACAGAAGAAAAAATATTGGGCACTAAGGTATTGGGCACATGGGTGAATGGTAAAAAGGTATGGGGTAAATAAATACTTAACAGGATAAATTATTACAGTTTGAAACGAATATTATTTGCATTGCTTTGTGTTATTGGCTCCATCTCTGGCAACGGTCAACCCATTGTATTGGCAACCTATCAATATGCGGACAATGACCGCCTGAAAAATATCCAGCCCCTGGCAGACCACATACAAAAGTCATTAGGGCTGGAGGTTAAAGTAAAAAGTTATCCATCAGTTCATGACTTCATTAATGGCATTCAAAATAATGAAGTCGATATCGCCCTGATCAATACTTTCGGATATTTCCTCCTGCAATCTTCATCTAAAAAATACAGCATGAAGCCCGAGCTGGTATTACAGATTGCAGCAGGTGCTAAAGACAATTATAAAACGGCCATCATCTCTTTAAAAAGTTTTCACGCCGATACCCTCACAGCCGTTAAAAAGATTTCAGCAGGATTAAGATTGGCCCTTGTGAACAGGGGGTCCACTTCTGGAAACCTCGTTCCCCGCCTTGCGCTCAGCGGGATAGGAATACAAAATCCGGAAAAAGATTTTGCAGCCCTGGTAGATGGGAAAAAT
>CBFGLL010000023.1:0-17246 GCA_965649585.1 uncultured Chitinophagaceae bacterium
TTGCCAATGTAGATATCATCAAAAAGAACATGAGCAGTATGAACAATATATCATTTAATGGACCAGTGTCCACCTCGGTATGCTCTTCCCTTAATTTACTTTTTCTTAATGACATTTTTTATTACACGAATTAGAAACACGAAATGTATTTTTTAAAACACGAATTAGAAGCACGAATTGCATTCTTTAAAACACGAATTAGGACCATAACCTTTATCTGTTAACCTCGTACTACAGGCAAGGCTTAACTACCGGGTTGGTTCCTGCAAAATATCAATAAACTCGCTGCTGGCGGCTTCCATCCGGTTGGCAGTGCGATTGATCTGTGTATCTAAAAAACTGTATCCCAGGTAGGCTAACATACCAATGATAAGCCCTGTGGCCGAGGTGATCAACTTGATATACATCGCATCTGCTATCTGGCTGATGGATGGGTTGCTGATGGTGGCAAATTCTTTTAACAACAACACAAGACCCACGATGGTACCCACGAAGCCAAACAATGGTGCAATGCGGGCAATTACTGAAAGCATCGTAAGATTCTTTTCCATCTTGTACATTTCCAGTTTACCAACATTATCCATCGCATTTTCAATAGCATCAATGGGTTTGCCTACCCGTTGAAGACCTTTATCGATCATTCTTGCAACGGGGTTATTGGTATTTTTTGCCAGGCTGCGGGCAGCAGTTATGTTGCCGTTGGTAACATGATCCCTGATGATGCTCATAAAATTTTCATCCAGCTGGCCTGCTTTTTTTATCACTAAAAATCTTTCGAAGAAAAAGAAAACGGCCAATCCGAATAAAAGAAAAAGTGGGATCATCAAGGGCCCACCTTTACTTAATAAACTCCAGATAGATTCTGATTCTGCTGCCACCGCTGCGGCAGCTGCTGTACTATCAGCCTGTAAAAAAGTTTGAAACATAATTTTTTAAATTGCCCGGTTGTTTTATTAAATGCTTGCTGAAGCAAATATGTTGCCGAAGGGGCTTGGTTGCAAAAAACGTAACTATTCACAAAATGCTGCACAATAAATTGTTAATTCAACAATTGCAGCAATGCCTTTGTTTATTTATCTGCCTGTTGCATTGCCATAATCTGCTTCATGGTGCGGTCCATTCCTTCGCTGCTACCATCGAGGAATATCACATTGCCTTTGCCATATTCTGCAAAATTTTTAATGGCTTCTGTCCACATACTGAATAAAATAACGTTGGTGTCAAGATTGGCCTGTTTCATTTCTGCCGCTGCCTGGCTCATACCCTTCGCTACTTCTTCTCTAAACAATGCCACACCCTGGCCTCTTAACTGGGCAGCCTGTCTTTCTGCTTCTGCTGCAATTTTGATGGAGTTACCTTCTGCTTCTGCTGCTTTGGTTTTTGTGATGAGTAATGCCTGCCCTTCGTTTTCAGCGGCGGCTTTAAGGTTGTTACTAGCCACCACCTTACTCATACTGTCCATGATCTGCTGATCGAAAGTAATATCATTGATCTGCAGATCGAGCAGGTGATAACCCCAGTCTTCCAGCGAAGCGTCCACGTGTTCTTTTACAAATTCTACAATATCCCTTCTTAATCCCAGTATCTCACTTTGGCGTTTTGTTGCCACAAATGCTCGAATGTTTCCTTCGATGGTTCTCACGAGCGCCTGCATCAGGTCTTTATCACTAATAAATTTAAAAGCTACTTTTTTGATGGTTTCATCATCGGCGTTTTGCACTGCATACAACAACATTGATTTAAAATAAACATTCGCCTGGTCAATGGTTACCGCCTGGAACTCCAGCTCCACAGAGCGGTTTTGAATGCTCACTCTTTTGTATATCTGGTCGATGATGGGAATCTTAAAAGCCAGGCCGGGCCTGCGATTGCCGACATACCTCCCGAAACGGGTGATAACAGCGATCGTTCCCTGGTTTACAGTAAACAAACCACTGAAAATAAGAAACACAATAACAATAATGTACCAATAGTTAGTAATGAATTCCATCATAGCAGTAAATTTTGCGTTGAAGTTAAGTAGAAAAAGTAAACTTAAAATGTATCCTTCATTTAAGAACGCTCCTCCCACACCTGGGCAAGATGCACCAGCGTTTCCACTGCCTTGCTCATATCCTTCACACTCACCCACTCCAGTTTGCTGTGAATATTTTGCATCCCGGTAAAAATATTAGGACATGGCAAACCCATATAACTTAAGCGGCTGCCATCTGTACCGCCACGGATACTTTCTTTTTTTACGGTTAAACCTGCCCTTTCAATGGCTGCCGCCGCATAGTCTGCCACCTGCGGATGCTTTACCAGGATATCTTTCATATTACGATACTGCTCCTGCTGCGTATATTCCATAAAAGCGCCCTGGTGTTTTGCAACAACTTCTTCAGCAATTTTTTTCAGTCGTGCATGGTGATTGGGCAGCTCTGCAGTTTTAAAATCTCTCACAATAAAACCAATAGAAGCTTTTTCGGCAATTCCATTGAGCGAAACCGGGTGCACAAAACCCTGCTGGCCTTCTGTTGTCTCGGGGCTCCATTCGTTAATGGGTAGTGCTGCCAGTATCTCACCTGCAATCTTCATCGCATTTACCATTTTTCCTTTTGCATAACCAGGATGTGATATCACACCATGAATGGTGATGGAGGCTGCATCGGCACTAAAGGTTTCATCTTCCAGGCTGCCCGCCTCTCCGCCATCGAGGGTGTAACCAAACTGTGCGCCGAGTTTTTGCATATCAATTTTGGCGGTTCCCTTTCCTACTTCTTCATCAGGGGTAAAAACAATTTTTATGGGTCCATGTTTTATGGAAGTATCATCCAATAAAGTTTGCACCGCCTGCATGATGATGGCCACACCAGCTTTATCATCCGCTCCTAAAAGCGTGGCTCCACTGGCGGTAATAATATCATTACCAACCTGTGTTTTTAAATATTCGGAATCATCAATTGAAAGCACCTGGGTGGTATCATCAGGCAATACAATATTCTTTCCATCATAATTTTTATGAAGTATAGGTTTCACATTTGTTCCACTACAATCCGGCGCAGTATCTACATGCGAACAAAAACAAATGGCGGGTATATTTTTTTTATCACTCGTGGCAGGAACGGTGGCATACACATATCCAAACTCGTCAAACTCCACCTGCTCCAATCCCATGTTTCTCAATTCTTCAGAAAGGATTTTGCCCAGGTCTTTTTGTTTTTCAGTGCTGGGATATGCCTCACTGTTAGGATCGCTCTGCGTGTCTACCTGCACATAACGCATAAAGCGCCCTGTTAAAGCGTTTGTATCAATTGTCATAGCATAATTTAAAATAAATGGTCATTAGGTCATTGATCACTGATGGGCTCCAAAAATGACTTATGACTTAATGACCATTGAATATTTATAATTTTATACGATCTCGATCAACTCAATATCAAAAACCAGTTCTTCCCCGGCTAAAAAATGGTTGGCATCAAGCACTATCACATCTTCCTGTATTTCTGTAACCACCACGGGGAAAGGCTGACCCTGCTGGTTTGTAAGGGTCAATTGCATACCTGGTTCCAACTTCATATCTGCAGGTACATTCTCTTTTGGAAAAGGAATAATTGCATTGGGATCTTTTTCACCATATGCATCAGCGGCGGGAATATTCACCGTTTTTTTATCACCAACTGCCATACCTGGCATTGCTGCATCAAAACCTTTAATCATCATTCCGGCGCCTACGGTAAATTCCAATGGTTCACGCCCCACAGACGAATCAAATTGTTCTCCATTTACTAATTTACCGGTGTAATGCACTTTTACGGTATCGCCTTCTTTTACTTGTGCCATAATATTTAAATTTTTTGTTTCCTTACTGCGGAAACCGGTGAAATAATATTACCCGTTGGCCGGGATTGCAAAGTAAATGATAAAAGGTTAAAGCATTTGAAAAGAATTGTGCAACTTAGTCCGATGAAAAAAATATCCTTTTCTTACCTCTTCGTTCTCATTACATTGGCAGCATGTTCCCAACCCAAAAATATTGTAACTAATAAAAGTGCACAGGTAATAACCGGGGCCGAAAGAATGTCGGTATATCTACCCCTCTTAAAAGGTAAAAAAGTAGCTGTTTTTGCAAATCAAACCAGCGTGGTGGGCAATACGCACCTGGTGGATACCTTATTATCCAGCGGAATAAACATTGTAAAAATTTTTGGGCCTGAACATGGATTCAGGGGCGATGCAGATGCAGGAGAACATGTGGATGATACAAAGGATAAAAAAACCGGTATTCCCATTATCAGCATTTATGGTAATCATAAAAAACCAACGCCCGAAAACCTGAGTGATGTTGATGTGGTGATCTTTGATATCCAGGATGTGGGGGTGCGTTTTTATACTTACATTTCTTCCCTGGAATATGTAATGGAAGCCTGTCTTGAAAATCATAAACCCCTGATGATACTCGACAGGCCAAACCCCAATGGATTTTATGTAGATGGCCCGGTGCTCGACAAAAAATTTAAAAGTTTTGTGGGCATGCAGGAAGTGCCGATCGTATATGGCATGACCATTGGCGAATACGGCTTAATGTTAGCTGGAGAAAACTGGTTAAGCCCCAAAGCCAATGCTATCAATGCTTACAACATTACCACCAAGCCAACGGTTGATACACCCTTTCACATAACAGTGATCAAATGCCAGCAATATGACCATAATACAAAGTACGTGTTGCCGGTAATGCCCTCGCCCAACCTGAAACAGATGCAGAGCATTTATCTATATCCTTCCACCTGCCTGTTTGAAGGTACAGTAATGAGCGAGGGAAGAGGAACGGACTACCCGTTCCAGGTATTTGGTCATCCTTCATTACCTAAAAACTTATTCAGTTTTACACCGATGCCGAATTTCGGATCCAAAAGCAGCAAATGTTTTGGATTAAAATGTTATGGCTGGAATTTAACTGGCAGCAACGAGGAAGTATTGAAAATGGTGGACGGTAAAATACAACTGCAATACCTGCTGAATGCGTATAAACTCTTCCCCGGGAAGGATAGTTTTTTCCTGAAAAATAATTTTATCGACAAACTTGCCGGTACAAATATATTGCAACAGCAGGTAAAAGCTGGTGCTTCGGAAGAAGCCATCAGGGCAAGTTGGCAACCGGGCCTGGATAAATTCAAAGCCATCCGCAAAAAATACTTGTTGTATCCTGATTTCGAATAGCCGTCCTAAATGGTTTACTTCGCTTTGCTATCTTCGCAGCCATGAATTTCCAGGAACTACGGATCGTTTTTATGGGCACACCTGAATTTGCTGTTGCCTCACTAGATGCACTTGTAAAAGCAGGCTGCAATATCGTGGGCGTTATTACGGCCCCCGATAAACCTGCAGGGCGGGGAATGTTGTTGCAGCAAAGCGCTGTAAAAAAATATGCCGTTGATAACAATCTTTTCGTGTTGCAACCCGAGAAATTGAAAAACCCCGAATTTTTAGAAGCCCTAAGAGCATTAAAAGCCGACCTGCAGATCGTGGTTGCATTTCGGATGCTGCCGGAAGTAGTTTGGAATATGCCACCAATGGGTTCGGTTAACCTGCACGGAAGTTTGTTACCCCAATACCGGGGTGCTGCGCCCATTAACTGGGCAGTGATCAACGGAGAACAAGAAACGGGTGTTACTACTTTTAAACTAAAACATGAAATTGATACCGGGGATATTCTTTTGCAGGAGTCTTTTCCAATTTCTGAAACCGACAATGCTGGGATGGTACATGATAAAATGAAAGAGATAGGAGCCCAGGTGCTGGTAAAAACAGTTAAAGGACTTGCAGAAGGAAGATTGAAAGAAAGGCCCCAATCAGGAATCAACGGTCAGCAATCAACCATCCTTCATCATGCTCCCAAGATCTTTACAGAAACCTGTGAGATTGATTTTACAAAAACAGTGGGTGAAGTGTATAACCTGGTAAGAGGTCTCTCCCCTTATCCTGCTGCTTTTACTTTTTTACAGGGGAAAAAACTTAAAATTTTTGCCGCTGAAAAGATCATTCAACCTCAAGCACTTTCACTTTCTGCCGGGGAATTTGAAACAGATCAAAAAACCTTTTTACAATTTGCCTGTGCTGATGGTTTTTTGCGGGTGACCGACCTGCAACTGGAAGGAAAAAAAAGAATGACCGTGGAAGATTTTTTGAGAGGATACCGGTTTATTTAATTCGGCTGTTTATGAGCTGATTTGTTCTCAAGGATTGCTTTGTCGACTTCCTCCTGAAGATAAGTGATGCTTCTTTGGTTAAGATGAGCAAGGCCTTTGCTGTTGTTTCGCATTGAATCAAGGATTTCTGCAGACCGCTTATTATTATATGTAGCCAAACATCTCAAGAAACCCAATGCGTCGTTCAGATGTTTTGCAATACGGATATTCCTGTAAAAATTTGTTTTGTAATACTTTTCAAGAACATCCAGATAGCTGTCATCCGGGAATTCTTTCATCAATCTAAAAGTGAGCTCATTAAGTTTCCAGGTGCGGGAGAGTAGCAATCCTTTAATTAACGGAATATCTTCTGTCTTTTTAAACTTTGCTAAGCCAAACAATGCAAGATCTTCATCTGCAAAAAAATTTGGATCGTAAAAACTTACCGATTTAGTCTGCCTGGTAGCCATGTCCTTCACAATAGAATAATATTTTTCCTCCGGCTCCATTTCCTGCACAAAGACATAGGCTGCCCACAAATAATTATGCTCCTTTATTGTTTTATCTAATACTTCTTTATCTACTTGCTTTCTTTGGCTTTCTAATAATAAATCATCAGAAACGGTTCTATACCATACCCCAAATTCCCCAGCCATTATTGGAACAATTGCTGTATCATCTAAGTGAGTTAGTAATATCCTTTTGGAGTTAAAAGATTTTCTTCCAAGTATCTCACGCAATGCAGTTAACCTCAAAACCGGGTGCTCAGAATAAGCAAGTTTTTTCAGGTCTGCATCCGTGGCTATAGAAGAAAACCCAAAATCGTCTAACCCGACAATCCCTTTTGAAACAATCTTTCTTAATGTAGGCTGTATTGCTGAACTACTTTGGTTGATGGAAACATTGTACCTGCTATTTTTTTTACAGGCAACAAAAAACAGTAACGTAATTGACGCAAAGAAACAAACGAATATTCTCATAGCTCAATAACATATAGGTGTAACTTAAACAGGCTTTGTACCTACTTATTATAAAGCAATTTCGCTAAAATGTTGTCACTCAATGCTGCTTTCGGCACCACCAAACTAATCGTATTCATTGCAAAATAAGCTTCTGATACCTGAATATATCCCTGGTAAGGACCTTGTGCTCCCCATGAATTTTTTACAGAGAAGAAATCCCGGCCGTCTTTTGATTTTAACAGGCCGGCAGCCTGCATCAGGTGGTCATCCTGTGTTACCAGTTCTTCAAACAAACGTTGCCGGGTTGCCGCATCATATTTTGCTTCGGTTGTGGTTAAATTAAAATTGTCGTTACCCAATTTGTCTTTTGAATCAATATTTAATGCCAGCCCTTGATGCTGCCGGAATCCCTGGTTGCTTACATCTGCATCCCACATAAAAGTATAACCATTATTCAAAACAGATTTTGCCAACTGCAGCATTTCATCCAGCGGCAGGTTGTAATAACTTCCATTGCTAAAGTTGTCTGGTATATCGATGATGAAGGGACTGTAATAAGGTTTGTGCGTAAACGAAGTGATATTAATGTAATCATCGGCCTTGAATTTCAAAACAGCTTCAGCAAATGATTTGGCAGAGTAGGTTTTGCCATTATACTCAAAACTTTCTGGCGGAGCACCCAGGTATTTGTTTAAGATGGCCTTGTAACCGTCCATCCAGTTTACATCTACCGGCCTGGTTTTAAGAATGCTGTCAAGGTAGTTTTTAAGATCTTTTGTCAACACACTATGATCATGCGATTGTTTTCCATCGACCAGCCCGCTGTAAGCAGCTTCGGGCATTGCCCCATATTTACTGATCGCATTTATCACATCATGACCTAAGCCTCCTTCGCCAAACTGGGCCGCTCCCTGGCGCATGATGTAGTTACGTGCTTTATCCATGTAAATATTGCGCACCGTAAACATTTCACTCAAATCAATATTATCTGCGCCGCTATTTTTCAAAAACTGGCTTTCCAGTAAAGCCGTGGTAGAAAAGGACCAGCAAGTGCCTGTGATAGCCTGGTTCTTTACTGCTGTTGATTTGTTTTGCTTTTGAATGGTAAAGTCCTTTTCAAGGCTGGCGGAACTAACCTGAGCGTACAGGGTTGCATAACCATTAATGGCAATACAAAGAATCAGTAATTTTTTCATTTTTAGTATTGTAAGATGCAATCGAAATTTGCCGTTCCATTGATACCCAATTCTGTAGCTGCAGCATTACTGATGCGGATGATGATACCTTCATTTTGTTTCAGGTCGGGGATAAGGTCCAGCACTTTTGCATACACCGATCTGTTATTGGCAGCGTTGGTTACCTTAACGTATGAACCAGCCGGGGCGGAGTTATGAAGGCAATAATATTTACCATCGTCCCAGCCGCTGGTACTTTTAAATACACCGGCCACGCCTTTATCGGTAATAGTATTTTTATTACCCACCTGCTGGTTGTAGGCAGCTTTAAAAATGCCCCCGTTAAAATTAATGTTTGATCTTTCTACCACCGCTTGTTTAGCTGCCGGTTGGGTTACGGGTGTTACAGGTTTGGGCTCAGCCTTTACCACTGCGGGAACGGGATCTTTTTCTACCGGCTGAGACTGCACAACCGGGTTAGAAGTTGCTGTACCGTTACTCACCTGTAATCGCATTCCAATGGTGAGTGCATCCCCACTTAGATTGTTCCATCTTTTTATATCTGCAACACTCACATTGTATTTTTTGCTGATGCTGTATAAACCTTCTTTGGGCGCCACCGTATGATACAGCGGGGCAATCGCTACCTGTTGTTGCGCATTGGTTGGTGCAGGCACATCTGGCATGGGTGCTGCATTACCTGCAGCAGGAATTTTAATTACCTGGCCGATGGTTAATCCCTGCTCGAGTGATAGATTGTTATACGTTGCAAGATCACGTGGGTGAACATTGTATAACCTGCCGATTGAATACCAGCTCTCTTTGGCAGCCACGGTATGGCTTTTTTGAGCAAGCAGGCATAAGGGCAAACTTACCAGTATAAAAATGATCAGTCGTTTCATTTTCACGAATTAGGTGTTTACAAAGATGCAGAAATTAGTTGGTAGAAAAACAGCCCTACTTGTTAAGAATCCTCCACTCCTTCGGATAATAATTATTTATTCTATTTGGGAGTATTTTCACCAATCCCAGCACCAATTCATTATATACTAGAACGGTCCAGCCACGGATTGTAGTATCCAGGATGATGTCCTTTCTTCTTAAATAGTCGAGGGCCGTCAATTCATCTACCACTATCGCACCAAAAGCCCCTGCATAATGGCTGGATATAACAAGTTCATGGGATGGGATCAACTCGTTCCTGGCCATACTGCCCATATTAATGCCCGCTTTTTTGATGTATAATGCCTGTTGTAATTTTAAAAATTTGGCCCAATTAGCTTTTGGAATAGCTAACATATCATTCTGCCATTTGAAAAAATTAAAATCCTGGCCGTTCTTCAAAAATTTGCCGGCTTCTTGTTCTTCAGCTTTGGTAGCAAGGTCATTTTTCTTTTTCCCTGACTTATCTGTCTGAAATATGATTTCTCCGCTACTCTTTTTAAATACAGCGATAAAGAAACCTTCTCCTCTTACTTTTCCCGGGTAAAACCGGTAACCAAAGCAGCCATGTTTTGATGACCTGCTCTCCACAATTCCATAATCTCCCTTTTGCAGTTGAAAATTTTCGAGATCATAATGATCCATCAACCAGTCTGAAATATCCTCATCTTCTTCTACCGAGTAAGAACAGGTTGAATAGATGAGCGTTCCCCCTGGCTTCAAGGAGTCCATCACACCGGCCAGTATCCTTTGCTGACGCTGGCAGCAGAGTTGTACATTATTCAAACTCCATTCGTCGATCGCTTCCGGGTCTTTTCGGAACATGCCACTTCCGCTACAGGGAGCATCAATTACAATACAGTCAAAAAAAGATGGAAGTCTTTTAAAATCTTTGGGATCATTGTTTGTCACCACCACATTTGCAGCACCCCACTTGGTAATATTTTCTGCAAGAATATTCGCTCTGCTTTTGATCACTTCATTACTAACCAATAAACTATTTGCAGAAATGATAGATTGAATGAGGGTGGATTTTCCACCAGGGGCAGCACACAGGTCCAGCACCGTAATATCCTTTTGCAGGTCAACGGTTTGACGCAGAGCCTGCTCTAGAAACATGCTACTTGCCTCCTGCACATAATACCCGCCGGCATGAAAAGCAGGATCCAGCGTAAACTCAGGCCGTTGGTTTAGATAATACCCATTGCTACTCCAGGGAACTTTTTGTTGAAAGTTGTCTTCCATTTGTAATAAACCCGGCTTCATAGGATTCACCCGGATGGAAGTTAATTGTTCCGTTACATCATGAGCTTTTACAAATTCTCCTTCAGTAAATCCTGGAACATTTTTAATGGAATCAATAAAAGAAGCGGGTAAATGCATCAGGCGGAACTGTTTGAACACAAAAATAAGAAAGCTGGTTTGGTCTTGGGTGTAATCTTAGCCTCATATATATTTACACAGCCTTCACTTCACTCACAAGGTCCTGCAGCACTTTTTTTGCATCGCCAAACAACATGGATGTTTTTGGCTGAAAGAAAAGATCGTTTTCGATACCGGCATAACCGGGCTTCATACTTCTTTTATTTACGATAACCGATTTTGCTAATTCAACTTCCAGGATAGGCATTCCGTAAATAGGTGAAGCAGGATCATTTTTAGCAGCAGGATTCACCACGTCATTGGCGCCTAATATTAAAACAACATCCGTGGTTTTAAATTCATCGTTGGCCTGTTCCATTTCCTGGAGTTTTTCGTAAGGCACATCTGCTTCTGCCAGCAATACATTCATATGGCCCGGCATACGGCCTGCAACAGGATGAATAGCATAAGTTACCTCCACTCCTTTTTCATTCAATATTTTTTCAAGCTCATGGCAGGCATGCTGAGCCTGTGCTACTGCTAGACCATAGCCCGGAACAATTACCACTTTGCTTGCATAACTCATTACCATGGCAGCATCGCTCAACAAAATTTCCTTGTAATGTGCACCCTCACGGCCTCCACCAGCAGCTGAGGCACCTGTGCCTCCGCCGAATGACCCCACCAGCACGTTGAGCAGGGAGCGATTCATGGCTTTACACATGAGAATGGTGAGCAGTGTGCCGGCAGCACCCACAAGAATCCCCCCGGTAAGCATCACTTTATTGTCATACAAAAATCCGCCGAAAGCTGCTGCCACACCGGTAAAACTGTTGAGTAAAGAAATTACAACGGGCATATCTGCGCCACCAATTGGCAATACAAATAAAACGCCGTACAGCAACGACAACCCGAAAATGATATACAACAAGTAGGTTTGAGCCGGATCGATGATCAACCAGGCGGCGCAACCTAAAGCCACCGCTAAAAAAACAAGGTTCACAATATTTTGTCCTGTAAAGCTGAAATCTTTCACTTTACCATTCAGTTTTCCCCATGCAATCATGCTACCAGAAAAAGAAACAGAGCCGATCAACAAACCCAATACAATGATGAGGATCTTGCCTGTATGTCCTGTGGTTATTCCTGTTGTTTGAATTTCGTGTGCCAGGTGATTAAACTCCACTAAAGATATCAAAGCTGCACAGGCACCTCCCATTCCATTAAACAAACTCACCATCTCTGGCATTGCTGTCATCTTCACTTTTTTGGCTGCCAGGGTTCCCACAATAGTACCGATGATAAGGCCTCCGAAAATCCAGGCGTAGTTGCCAAGTTTCAAACCATTTTCTTCATACAAAAAGATAGTTCCAAAAATAGCAATGGCCATACCGGCAGCAGCTACAAGATTTCCCTTGCGTGCCGTGGCAGGACTAGATAACATTTTAAGCCCGATGATAAAAGTTACGCTGGCAATTAAGTAACAAACGGTAAGTATGTTTAGTTCCATAATTTTTTATTTCACGCAAAGCCCGCAAAGGAGCAATGAGGGCAAAGAGTTTGTGAGAAATTATCTTTTGTTTTTTCCTTTGAACATTTCCAACATCCTGTCCGTTACTACAAATCCTCCTACCACGTTGAGGGTACCAAGTATCACAGCTAAAAAGCCAAGTGTAAGTGCCAAATAATTATCTGTTTCTGCCTTACCCATCACAATAATGGCCCCTATGATCACCACACCATGTATGGCATTGGCACCACTCATTAACGGTGTATGTAACACGCTTGGTACACGGCCAATTACTTCGATACCTACAAAGATCATTAGTATGACGATGTAGATGATTTGTTGGTTGGTGGAGATAAAGTTGAGAATTTCGTTCATTGGTTTGAGTGAATAGACCATGGTCCATAGACCATGGCAGTTAATTAAACTTTGTATTCTAAAATATTATTTTGAACTACTTGTTGAATGTTTTTGCACCCGCTGGCATATTGACCATTGACCTATTGCCCACTGACTAACTGCAAAACTCTTTCGTTCGTGATTCCACCGCCATTTGCCACACAAGTACCTTTTACAAGGTCATCTTCAAAATTCAAATTGAGATTACCATCCTTATCAATAATTAATTGCAAAAAGTTCAACACATTTTTACCATACAGTTTGCTGGCATCACTCGGCATAGCGCCGGCCAATAAACTATTACCCACAATGGTGACACCATTATATTGAATCGTTTGGTCATTTTTTGTCTGCGAGGTGTTTCCACCGGTAGCTGCTGCAATGTCGATGATCACAGAACCATTTTTCATCTGGTACAACATTTCATCCGTGATAAGGACAGGAGCTTTTTTCCCTGGAATTTGTGCAGTGGTTATCACAATATCAGCTTTGGCAACGGCTTCTGCAATTCTTGCTTTTTGTCGCAGCATAAATTCTTCTGATTGTTCTACTGCATAACCACCTGCTTTGCTGGCATCAGCAGCACCTTCTACTTCTACGAACTTGGCGCCCAAACTCATCACTTCTTCCTTCACCGCCGGTCTTGTATCAAACACTTCAATCACAGCTCCTAACCTTTTTGCAGTAGCAATGGCTTGCAAACCGGCCACGCCTGCCCCAAGTATCAACACTTTTGCGGGCGCAATACTTCCCGCAGCCGTCATGAACATGGGAAAATATTTCGGATAAATATTCGCAGCGAGCAATACTGCCTTGTAACCTGCAATATTTGCCTGACTGCTCAGCACGTCCATGCTTTGTGCCCGGGTAGTGCGGGGCAACATATCCATACTGAAAACGGTAATTCCTTTTTGTGCCCAGTTCTGTATGGATGATGCATTAAATAAGGATTGATAAAACCCCAGTAGCACTTTTGCTTTGCAATTGTTTACTTCTTCCTGCGAAACAGGGTTAATGGCAAGTACAATTTCTGCGCCCTGTAAAATATCATTTCTTGATTTGATGCTTGCCCCTGCGTCGGTGTACCTGTCGTCATTTGCAAAAGAAAGCTCGCCGGCACCTGGTTCTATCCAGGCTTCACAATTCCATTTTTTGAGGGTAGCAATATGTTCGGGTAATAAGGATACCCGGGTTTCAGGTGATGGTTCTTTCAGTACGCCAATAATCATAAATAGATTGTTGGTTCTAAGATAAGGCAAAATGAGTTATGAGTGATGAACTACCAGCTACGAATTTCAAAGACGGCAGCAACCGCAACTTTTTTCCTTATAAACGAAGTTTGAAGTGTTGCTTCACTTTAAAATCTTTCTTGAAAAAAACAATACCAATAAAAAACAGGTCGAGGCTGAGGGTAACAGAAGGATGCTCTTTTATCTGTTCCCAGGCTTCTTCCATTTCCTTGCTCCAATGAATATCATCAAAGATGAGAATGGTATCATCATGTGACTTTGAAACAAATTTTTGAAAATACTCCAGCGTGGGAATTTTTTTGTGGTTGCCGTCGATAAAAGCGAGGTCAACATTCTCCAAAGAAGCCAGCAATGGGTCAAGCGATTTTTCAAAAGATCCCTCTATCAATTTAATATTTGAGAGAGAAAGTTGTTCAAAGTTCTTACGGGCAATTGATGCAATTGCAGGAGATCCTTCTAGCGTAAACAAAGTAGAATTGTCATTGGCCGTAGCAAGATAGGCGCTGGTAACCCCGAAAGAGGTACCCAGCTCAACGATGATTTTTGGTTGGTAATATTTTACGATCCGGTAGAGCAACTGCGCAAAACGACGTGGCTTTAGGGAAGAAGCAGCCATCTTACTCACTACCCTCTTATTGGTTTTTAAAACGGTAGAACCGGCGCCAAAATCCTCCACTTCAATTACCGACTGGTTTTGCAGCAAAGTTTTCCTTGTAGGTTCAATTGCGGCGTAACTGGCATACTGTTGCCTGTCATTTTTTACAAACTTGATAAAATTGAATACAAAGGGGGAATGCACGCCATGGCCTTTACTGTTAACAGCTTGCCAAAAAAAATTTGCATACTTCCTGGATAATTGCAGCGGCGAGTACATAATCGGTTCAAAATTAAGGGACAGGACTTTGATTTCTTCAACAAGTGAAAATATCATCCTCAACGCATAAAAAAATTGAATACAACAAAAGGTTAATTCATCCTATAGCAACAATTGACGGCAGGTAAATTGATAATATGCAACGATCATTTAAAATCTAAAACCTATTCTTTAAAGATGATATCCATCAAAAACTCCTTTTATTTTATTCTTGCCGTAAGCGGTGCACTGTTCAGTTGTAAAAAGGATGATAACAGTGTGGCTGCAACCCAACCCGTTGAAGAGGTTTGTGCGCCGGTAACCTTCAATTCGGTTGCCGATGGCGCCAACTTTATCGTGTTGCTCAATGAAAGCAGCTCCAGGTTTGCGACAGACCCTGGCTACCTGCAACGCCAGGCAGCAGCCATGCTGCAGAACTATGATATTGCTCCCGATCGCCTTCAACAGGTATTGCACGGCGAAGCAAATGGATTTGTGGCATCACTCACACCTGCGCAGGCGGTTGCCTTGTCTGCCGACGAAAATATTTCTTACCTGGAACCCGACAGGGTGATCAGTTTGGGTACTTCCTGTTTCAGCCTGGTAGCGCCCACCACCGCCCAATGGGGTGTGCGCCGCACCGGTGTTGCCGATGGTACGGGTAAAACAGTGTGGGTGATTGATACAGGTATTGAATTTGGTCATCCGGATTTAAACGTAGATCAGAACAGGAGCCGGAATTTTATTTCCACACAGTCGAGCGCTGCAGACGATAATGGCCATGGCACGCATGTGGCCGGCATTATTGGTGCACTCAATAACAATACCGGTGTGCTCGGTGTTGCGCCGGGCGCAAGACTGGTATCATTAAAAGTGCTCGACAGCAAAGGCGAAGGAAATACCAGCTACATTTTACAGGCGCTAAATTATATTAACCAATACGCAAATTCCGGCGATGTGGTTAACATGAGTTTTGGTGCAGATACCATTTCGAATATTCTTGATAATACCGTAAAACAAATTGCCTCCAAAGGAATTTTATTTTCCATTGCCGCGGGCAACGATCATAAAGCCGCAAATTTAAGCTCTCCGGCCAGGGCCAATCATGCAAACGTATTTACCGTTTCTGCAATAGACAGTATGGGCAGGTTTGCCTCTTTTTCCAACTGGGGTAATGATGTGGTAGATTATGCAGCTCCGGGCGTCGGCATCGTTTCTACCTACCTCAATGGAAGCTATGCACGGTTGAGCGGTACCTCCATGGCAGCTCCACATGTAGCAGGTATATTAGCACTGAATGGCAACTCCATTAAAAGAAGGGGAACGGCTAGCAATGATCCCGATGGAACGCCTGACCCGATAGCTGTTGTGTATTAAAAAATGATAGAAATGGAAATGCTTTAGCGAACTCTTTCCCATTTTTCGAAACTATAATCATAAGCGTGTTTTTCATCTTTGAGAAACTCGCTTTTTGATGTTAGTATCCAGCTTTCTTCATCCAGCTGTGGGAAGAATGTGTCGCCATCTACCTCCGCATGTACACGTGTGAGGTAAACAATATCGGTGATGGGCAGGGATTGTTTGTATATTTCACCGCCGCCAATGATAAATATCTCTTTAAAGTGTTCATGGCGGGCGAGGGCGAGGGCTTCCTCCAAACTGGCGGCCGTTGAAACGCCAGTAGCCTTCCACTCCTTGTTGCCGGTGATTACAATATTCAACCTGCCAGGCAAGGGCTTGTTCACACTTTCAAAAGTTTTACGCCCCATGATCACCACGCCAGCCCAGGTAGTGTTTTTAAAAAACTTAAGATCGTTGGGTAAATGCCAGAGTAACTGGTTGTTTTTACCAATAGCGTTATTGGCTGATGCCGCTACAAGGATTGATATGGTATGATCTTTCTCCAATTGATTAATATAAAATGTTCCTGGCACCTCATCACAGCTTCTACAAGCTTCCATGATTTGAGGGAGTAGAGCAGGCTGAAATTTGGGTTGACTATGTGGATTTTTTAAATGCCCATTTCATCATTTCCTTCCAGCTTGGCTTTTTGCCATACATTAAAATGCCCGTTCTGTAAATTTTTGCCGTTAGCCAGGTAAATAAAAGGAAACATCCAATCAATAAAGCCATAGACAGCAACAACTCCCACACAGGAATATCATAAATGATCCTGCCCATCATTACAATAGGTGATGTGAGTGGGAAAATGCTTCCAAACACGGCAAGGCTACTATGTGGATCATTGATACTTTGGGTCATGATTACAAAACCCAGGATGATGGGCATCAGGATGGGGAAAACCAGTTGCTGCGCTTCCTGTTGATCTTCGCTCACTACGCTTCCTACAGCAGCAAACATAGATGCATAGGTAAGATAGCCACCCAGGAAATAAAATATAAACAGGAATGCAATTTTAAGTAATGGCAAAGAAGCCAGCCCTGCCATCATTTCGTTCATCATCCCGGTTTCTTTTACCGCTGTTACCGCCGTTGTAGTATCAACCTGGCTGAATAATCCCGGCATAAACAAAGGCAATAAACTATTTAGCAAAGCCATTAATATCATCCAGATAGCGAATTGTGTAAGTCCTACCAGGCCGATGCCGATGATCTTATCCAGCATCAGT
>CBFGLL010000024.1:0-17067 GCA_965649585.1 uncultured Chitinophagaceae bacterium
TTTCTGCCATTCAGGTCTTCCATTTCCTGCATTACAATATCCGCTAAAACATTTTTGCCAATTCTACTGATTTTAGTTTTTAGTTCTGCTAACGTTCTCATTTCATCCGGTGTGAATTTAAACATTGAAAGATACTGATTGTAACTTTTCATTACTTTAGTTGGATTCATGTTAAACGCTAAGGCATTTTTTGCATATTCTTCAAAAAAGTAAGCGGCAACATACTTTTTAATTTTCAACGTAGAAAAAAATGAATCTTTAAGAGCAAGTTCAAAATCATAATTAACTGTAGGAAGTACAACCTTGGAATAATAGGTATGTAGAAATATATGTCCTGCTTGTGTTTGCATCCAGTACTCGGGTATAACAATTCGTATAGTTTCTTTTATTCTTTTTTTTATTTCATTATGATCAAATTCGCTATTCAATAAAATTGGAAATACAGAAAAATTTGCAAGTAAAATCATTGAATATTCTTTGATAGCACTGATGGTATGGATATTAAATTTTAAGTTTTGGGCGCTATCTAAAAACTTGGAAAGTTTTTTTATGTAAAATTTTGAATTATTAAAAAGACTGATGAAGGCTTCAGGTGGGTCATCCCTTCGATAATTTCGGCGAAAGTTAGAGAAATCTAGCTGCAATTTGTAAATAATATAATTTGCATTTGCTGTATCTCCAATATAAATAAATTGGGCTCTGTTGGTTAATTCTCCAAATAGACTGTCCATCGGGTTTATCAATATATCACTAGCCCCAAGTTGACCAAAACCAGGGGTAATAGGTTTTAAGGTAAGATTTGATAAAGAATCAGATATTCTTGTGAAAGGAATCTTAAAACTCATGTTCTCAGAAAACAAGTTATCGGGGTTGAAATAGGCTAGTCCGGGCTGATAAGCGCCATGTTTGTATGAAAAAGTAAAATGCTGAGCTTGGGCGCTGGTATTCAAGGATAACATAAAAGCGTAGAAATAAAAAAAATAAAAAGAGAATTTTTCATTTTTGTTCAAATAATAATTTTTTTAAATTATAGTAGATGGGCTGTTTGCAACCAACCCATCTAGAATACTTGTACAAACCTATGCGTGCCCAAATGCTAGGCATTCTTTGAAGCCACCACAATTATCACATAGGCCCACTGAGCCGCATGAGCAGTCTTTGTCTGGATGGGTGAAAGAACAAGTATTACAGTAAACCGTGTCTTCTTTCGGTAAGGAAGATTCAGACCCACCGTTCACTTTTTTCATTTCCTCTCTACTTAATTTTTTCATTGTTTTTAATTTTATATTTCTACATTGGTTGCAATCTGTAGTAGTTATTTTAATTCGCAGGCAACCAATTTAAGCATTGTACACTACTTAAATCTACGAATTTAATTATGCTTGCAGTTCAATTTTATATTGAGAAAGGAAGCATTGTCTAGTAATTTCAATAATTTTTACTGGCATGCAAAGAATGTCTGGTTGTATAATACAACCTCACAAAACTTTAACATTATACAACCTGGAACATAATGTTATCAACAATACAACTCTAGTTAAGTTGTTTTCCCAAACTATAATATATCCTTTGCAGCAACCGCATATCTTTGGTTACAATTTCGGCTGTCGCAATAAGTCCTTCTCTAAACTGAACTTGTTTGTTATAGCTTGTCCGCAAGCCGGTAGCATCATCTTTTGTGCTGCCTGCCCAGGCTTGTAAAAATTCTTTTTTGTTGAGTTGAATGATACCCTTTGCAGGGTCTGCGATGGTGAAGGTCTGCACCCCTCTCCCCCGGAGAGGGGATGGGGGAGAGGCCTTGTACAAAACAACAAAATGGTTTTGATGCCAATGGAGAATGGCGGGAAGTTTTACGCTCTCTTCAAATTCTTTACAACTTAACTCTGCACCTGTGGAGTGAAAGCCTGCCTGCTCTGCGGCCTGGCTTATACCCAGCAGGTTTACACCTTCTTTGCCGTACCCCGCATGGCCTCTGAACCTTTCCATACTTAAGCTGCGCCCATAGAACTTGCTCACCATAGCGAGGCAGGTGGGGCCACAATCCATTTGATTGCGTTGGATTAAAACAGGGAATGACACAATTAGAATAGATTTAAATTAAGGAATTTTGGGGTAAGATTTTTATTGTAGGCTAAGACAGTATAGTAAATAGGATTATGATAATGTACAAAATCTAAGCAGTTAACGGTATTTCTTCAACGGTAACCAAGAAATTGGCGTTAATAGGTATTAATTGAATTAATTTAATTTCTGTGACAACAGCTGCCCTAAAAGTTCCAGATTATAATCCTGCGATTTGGTCCTGGAATAAATAATTTTCCCATCCTGACCTAATAGATAAACCTGGGGGATGCCTAAATCCGAACCATACATATGGCATAAATCAGTGCGGTTAAACACATTTATCCAATCAAGCTTTTTTAAATTAACGAAGTTCTTAAGCTTCGGGAGGTCAGAATCTGTACTAAAAGCTACAATTTCTATTTTGTTTTTATAAGCTAAATAAAATTCCTTCAATTTTGGTATTTCTGCAACACAGGGGACACACCAGGTAGCCCACACCGTAACTATTACTAGTTTATTATCAAGAGATTTAAGAGTGTAGGAAGTACCCTGCACATCTGTGAATGGCAATTCGAGGGATGGTGCGTGTGTGCCAATTGACAAACGGTTTTTATCTATTTGGTTGAGTATGTATTTTTCTTCGAATGTATTTCGAAGTCTTTTTCTGAAATTTTTATTATATACGGATAATAGCTCTTCTTTTGAAAAAATAGGTTTGCCCACAAGTTCATACATTAGCATCCAATTACTGTATGGCAAATTTGGATATCGCTTTGCAAATTCTAACCCCTTAATTTTTATAGAATTAGAAAGCATTTCATGTTCCTTTAAAACTTCTGGTTTTACATTACTTAAATCATGATTATTTTCTGTTTCCAAATTAGTTCTAAGCAACAATTCTTTTCTTGCAAAAAGTTCAAACTCTTTCTGTCCCGCATTATTAAAGTCTATTGCACCTTCTTCTTTTTGCAGAAAGATTCCATCCACAACTGAATTGTAATTAAATGCAAGCGAACTGGTTTGTTTATTGAGGAAAAAACGGAAAATGGATGGGGGCTGTTTTTCAGAAAAATATAGAATTTCAACAACGGGCAGTTTTAAGGATGAATAAATGTTTGTATCTAATAAATTATTTGAGCCTTTGTCCAAAGCCGCAACCTGGTAACCCTGATAAAACTGTATGTTGACTTTTTTAAAATCTATACTATCCCCGGTAAATAATATTCTCAAGTTGTGATTCCTTTGTCCGTAGACATTACCTGCAACAAAACAAATAATAAAAAATATTATTGTTTTCTGATAAGACACTATCATAAAATTAGAGTTAGCATTTTTTTTAAACACTAAGATTGCAAATTTTTGATTTTCTGCAACCTTAGTATTATTAATTCTTACTTAGCTTTACAATCTGCACTGTTTTGACACTGCGATGGTATTACACATAAGTTTGCAATTTTTGTACATTTGAGGAAGGTTGTACCAGCGTAGCAGCCTGTTTCACATAAATCTACATCTGGGGGATTGCCACCAATTACTTTTTTCATTTCATCTCTCGTTAATTTTTTCATATTTAAAAATTTGATATTTCACAATGAGTTACGAATTGTGAGCCTTTATGAATATTCGGTGTAACTCAGTAAAGCATTGTACACTACTTTACTACCAAATTATTCTTAGTCTCAGTTATTAGAGTAGCAAGGGAAGGAATTAATAACTTAAAATCAGATATGCTATACCTTCCAGGCATTTTTTTGGAATTAATAAATAAAGTTGGCGTGGCTCTGATTCGACTGTCCGTAAACCAACTCCGATGCCTCAATAAATCCTCTTGCACATTTATCGTATTCGTATTGGGCCACATATTATTCCATTTTTGGTAATCCATCACTTTAAACCAGTCCCCAATTGCACGTAATAGTTGTTTAGTAGTGAGCGAACTTTTTAATTGTAGAAAGGAGGCCAATATTGCAGCTTGTTTATCCATTTCATCCTCCGGATGTCACAAAAACCTAATCGCAAGTGAGACCTTGTCGGGGTAGCGTTCCAAAATTTGCTCCAAGTGCAAATGCTCGGAAGCGCAGGGGCCGCAATAGGGATTACAAGCAACTATAATTCTAAGAGGAGCGTCTATTTTCCCGAAAATCAACTCATTCTGCCACAACTTTTCATCAATCTGCTGTTCACTTTGCCACTGGCTAATAAACAGCCCTACATCCATTTTCCACTTTTTAAGCTCTGCTACCTGCTGCTCTTGTGTATGGTTGGTTTTTAATATTTTTTTTATAGGTAATAACACAAGATATAACAGCATGGTAATGCCTGCAAAAGTGGCGAGGGAATGCCAACTAATTAAAGCTCCGGTATTGGGCAAAGCATAAACAGCAATGGCAAACTGCAAAAGCAGTACGCTTACCAAAGCCAGGCAAAGGGCGCACCATTGCTTTATGAGCATCGCTTGCGTGTAGATGCTGGCGGCAGCTACAACTATGCCCGGCAGCGCTATCCATAGCAGTGAGGTATACAAAGTGAGGTAAAAGCTACTGCCTATGTAAGCTATGAACTGTGAACTGAAATATAGCGTGGCATAATCACCGGTTGTAAGCCCGGCAAACCCTTTAGCAAATTTTGTTTTTAAAACCGCATCACACCCGGATTTGCTCACAGCACCGCACACCTGCTTTACAAGATTATTTTGCACACCCAGTTCGCTGCCAGTGATTAATATGCTTAACAACAGACCTGCCAGGCTTAGCAAGCCAAAAAGGGCAAAAGAAAAAGCAGGTATTTTTGCAATAGTAAAAATAGAAAGGGTGGCCAGGGCAGTAAACACGGCTGCCAGGTAAACCTTATTAGCTTTCTGTTGTCTATTATATTTCTCATTTTCTGCATTTTGCCAATGACTGTCTGTTTCTGCAAATAGTACAACGCCACTCCAATGCCGGGTGATATCCTTTTGTACATCCCAATCGGCAGCTTTGCTAATTATGTGCATATACTCGTTGCCCGGCACCTTAATATGGGCCAGCAAAGGATAATTCATCTCATGTATATACGAAGCATCTGCTTGTGCAGCCGTGTAGCGCATATTGCCTTCCTCCAAAAAATCCACAACAGCGGTAAGGGCGGGGTAATCGGGGTGGGTGGTTATTTGCTGTCGGCAATATTTTTTATTAACGGGGTTGCCGGTTGCAGTCATCCAGTAAAGGCATGTTTGCCAGAGTTCGTGGGGGGCGGGACTTTTTTTCATCAACCAGCAGTATTAAAGCTGCTACTAAAATGGCTTTATTTTATTAAGCTACAAATTTTGCATGGTTGTAAAATACAACCATGTAAAACTTTAACATTATACAACCTTCTTTATATTTGAGGGGTAAAATACCGATAGCCGATTATTCATAGAAAAATAAATGCTATCTATGCCAACCAAAAAAGTACCTGGTGAAGATATCCGCAGGCTCCGCCATTATAAAGGGTTTCAACAAAAAGAAGCCGCCACCCTACTGGAAATTACGCAGCAGGCTATTTCTAAAATGGAACGAAGCCCACAGCTAACGCCTTCCGTCGTGCAAAGAGTTATTAAAGCCTATGGCTGTACAGTGGCTGACTTTGAGAAATTAAATGGGTACCACCCCCCCCGCAATTTTCGACGGGGAAACTTATTGCAATTGCCGATAATGGCGACGGACTCACCTCAGCACCATCTGCCGATCCGAATCCAGCTTCACCAATATGAATATAAGAATAGTAAAAGTGAGTAAAGAGGAGCCTCCATAACTCATTAAGGGAAGTGTAATACCAATTACCGGGGCAAGGCCAATGGTCATACCAATATTCACCGCCACATGAAAAAACAGGAGCCCGGCCACAGAGTAGGCATACACCCGGCTAAAGGTACTTCTTTGCCGCTCTGCTATTACCACCATACGCAGTAGCATGGCCAGGTACAGCACCATCAACAGGGATGTGCCCACAAAACCAAAACTCTCACCCAGTGAAGTAAAAATAAAATCGGTGTGCTGCTCCGGTACAAAATCACCCTGGGTTTGCGTGCCCTTCATAAATCCTTTGCCCGCAAAACCACCGGAACCGATCGCAATCTTCGACTGTTTCACATTGTAGTTTTCGCCGCTTGCTTTTTTCTTTTTTGTGCTGGCAGCATCTTCCTGTAGCGTTGCGGTATCCTCCGTTTCCACGAAAGGGTTATCCCGCCCTACCATGCTGAAAATACGATCGGCCTGGTATTTTTGAAACACACTTTTAAAAAGAAAGGGCACCGCCACACCCACAAACAAAGAACTGATACCCCACAGCGAAATGATAATGATGAGCAGGTTGCGGTTACGCTTTATTTTTCGTTGCAGAAAATAAATGCAGAGCACTGCCACTACCGCAATAGAAATTAATAATTGTTTGGTGGGGATCAATAAAGTTAATACCAGCAATACCGCCAGCGAAGCACCCAGTATCAGGTAACCTGCAGGCAATCCCTCCCGGTACATGGGCAATAAAAAGGCAAAATAAACCAGGGCCAGCCCAGTTTCATTTTGCAGCAATGAAAATACAATGGGCAAAAAACAAATGCCCGCTGCGATGGCATGCGAACGGGTTTTTGTAAAATCGGTGCCGGGCTGCGCCAGGTATTTGGCCAGGGCCAAAGCCGTAAATATTTTACAGGTTTCTACGGGCTGCAGGTTCATGAAACCCAGTGGTATCCAGCTACGGGAGCCGTTTACATTTTTGCCGATCACAAAAGTGAGCAGCATCAGGAAGATACCAAACAGGTACAAAATATTGGGCGTTGCAGTAAAAAACTTACTATCCATCAGCAGGATGAACACAGCCAGTATACCACACACGATAAGATATATGAATTGTTTACTGTAGTTATTTTTAAACGCAAACAGGCTCTGGAAAAAATCGCCTGTACCCTTGTATTCCACGGAAATGATACATACCAGCCCGATCATGGAAATAAGAAAGTACAACCATATAATGGTCCAGTCAACACCCTTTGTTATTACAACCCTGTTTTGCGACATGTTATTGTTAATTGCTGGCATCACTGCTGTCGGCAGCAACTGTTTTTCTTTTTTCTGATGGTAAAATGGCCGGTGTTTTTACAGTATCCTTCGGCGTTTCTTTAGGCGGCGGGGCAGTTGTTTTTTTCATATCCTGCATATCTTCTTTTTTCACCTCGTCATCATCGAGCCCCAAAGTGTCTTTTATAATTTTGATATATCCTTTTGATAGCAGGTAGGCAGAATCTTTTGAATGGCGCAAAGAATCCTGCGTGCGCATTTCTGCATAAATACGGGGTGGTATCAGGTTGAGGTTTGATATCCTTTCCAGGTTGGCCAGCCTTGCTTTATCTACGATGGAATCCTTTAAATATTTTTCGATCATCAGGCCTACGATAGGCGCAGCATAAGTACCACCAAAGCGACCACTGTTTTCTACCACGCACATAATGGCTATTTTAGGATTATCCCTTGGTGCAAAGGCGCAGAAAAATGAGTGGTTGGGTTGTTTTTCTCCACGGAAATAGTTTTCTACCGTACCTGTTTTTCCTAGTATGGCAATATCTTTTACCCTGGCCCCTGCGCCTGTACCCTTGTCAATTACCGCCTGCATACCCTCGTGCACCACTTCAAAAATACTGTCTGGTATATCTATTGCCTGGTGCCGCTGCCGATACTGGTCCAGTATGCCGAATTTATCGCCGCCTTCTATAGAGTCAATTACGTGTGGCGTAATAAACCAACCCTTGTTGGCGATATAGGCCATTTCATTGGCCACCTGTAATGGGGTAGTGGTAACCTCTCCCTGCCCGATACTCACGGAGCGAAACTGGCAATAACCCCACTTACCTTTTCCAAATGCTTTATTGTAAAATGCGGGGGTAGGTATCATGCCGGCCTTTTCGGATGGAACGTCCACGCCTAATTTTTTTCCAAGACCAAATGCATACATATAATTATTCCACACCGCAAGGCTGCTGTCTACATTCGGGTATTTTGGATTGTCTATCACTTTCTGCATCACCGTGGCAAAGTAGGTATTATCGCTCAGCGTAATGGCATGCTGAAGGTCAAAAGTTCCATAGTCGAGGCAGCCCATGGGGCGTCCACTTCCACAACCATAAAATGCGCCACGGCAGGTGATGGTAAATCTTGTATCAATTACACCCTCATGCAATCCTACCAGGGCCTGTAACGTTTTAAACGTAGAACCCGGTGGATAGGTAGCACTCACCGTGCGGTTCAGCAAAGGTTTGGAAGGATCTAAAAACAATTGAGAAAAATGTTTCCTTCGCTCATTACCCGTTAAATATTTTGGTTGATACGTGGGTGCCGATACCATACAAAGAATTCCGCCGGTCTTAGGATCGAGTGCCACGATGGCACCCAGCTTATTTTGCATCAGTTTTTCTCCCAGTTCGTGCAATTCAATATCTATCGAACTGTACATGTTTTGCCCGGCCACCGCAATGGTATCAAATTTACCGCCTTCCATTTTTTCTGTGAGCCGGTTTTTATTATCCCTCTTCCAGTACTCAATACCCCTTTCTCCCATCAGCACTTTTTCGTAAGTACGTTCAATGCCCGTCATGCCTGCATAGTCGCCCGGCATATAGCCGTCTTTGGGATATTTTTTTAAATAGTTAGTATCTACCTCTCCCAGGTAACCCAGCACATTGGCAGCAGCATCATAAGGATAGGCCCGCACAGAACGCTCCTGCAAATAAAAAGCCGGCGCAAACTTGTACATGCTTTCATTGAGCATGGCCATTTTATCTTCATCGAGCAAGGGTGCAAAAATGCCGGCACGTGCACGGCCGTTTTTTATTATTAGCTCCACCACTTTTTTATGGAATTGTTCTCTGGTAATGCCCAGGATATTACAAACCCCTGCAGTATCCACCCCTTTTAATTTGTTGGGCGTAAGCATCAGATCGTAAATGGTGGTATTATCAAGGATCGTCCTTTTTTTGCGGTCGAATACGAGGCCCCTGTCGGGGTAAACTACTTTGCGGAACACACCCTGGTCTTCCGCCATTATTTTATACTTGGACGATATGATCTGCAACGAAAATAATCGCACGATCACAATAAGGAACATGCCGATAAAGATCAGGCGGATCACATTTTTTCTTGACTGGTTAAATACAGACATATTGTTTACCCTTCCTCGTTCCGGTTAAAAATATTTTGTAGTACAAAGTTGGCCTAACTGTACGGCAAAATCTATTTTTTTATACGGTATTGGTCCTGAATTTTTGTTTCCTGTTAAATATAAGATCGGTAATTACGATCAGCATCAAAGAAATAGCAGTTGATAATAATGTTTTCACCAGGAAATACCAGATGTTTCCAAACTGCCATGCTTCCAGCAGGAACAACCAGGCATTATGGAGAAAAGCAAAAAAGCCTGCATAAATAGCGTAGGGGAGTAGGCCGCCCATGCTGGTGATAGATGGCTCCTCGTAGTTAGTGTCGCTGCCTTCCTGCGGTATCAGTATGTTGATTACAAAAGGTCTTATATAGGCAATGAACACGCAGGCCGCTGCATGAAAGCCGGGTTGATGGCGGAAACTATCGAGGGTTATGCCTAATAAAAATGCGATGAGCATCAGCCAGGTTCGCTGAATACGAAAGGGAAGCCAGAGGATAAATAAAAAATAAAGATAAGGCGTTACCATCTGGTGCAGTTGTATCCTGTCTAATACAAATACCTGCACAAGAATAAACAGGATAAAACGAATGATATTTTTTACCAGGCTGCTCAACGATTAATTGATCTTTTGTTTTGTATTGTCTAAAAGCTTTTTGATTTCGGGCTGTTGTGCATTTTCAATTGCATAAGCAAACTCAACGGTGTGAAAATTGGCAGCCGTCTTTAACAAGATCCGGTAACTGCTGCTCGTTTTGTCCTGGTATATTTCATGCACTCGGCCAATGAGCAAACCCCTGGGGAAAAATGCGCTGAACCCACTGCTGATCACAGAATCGCCCCGGTTGAGTTTTACACCTTTCGAAATGCCCGATAAGGTTACAAAGTCAGGCGATTGCCCGTCCCAGGTTACCGTTCCCGTTTCACCCGTTTTAAATAGTTTGCCACTCACCCTACTGTCTTTATGCAGCAGGCTCATCACCACGGCATATTTACCACTCACTTCCGTTATCACACCCACCACCGCATTGTTGGCATCCACCACACCCATGTCTTTGTGCAGGGCTGCTACCTGGTCGCCGTACAATACAAGATAATTATTCTGGGAACTCACGCTGTTGGCCACCACTTTGGTGAGCCGGTAGGTAAAGCGCCTTTCTTTCCTGGTAGAATCCACTTTAATACTATCCACCACCGATTTTACTTCTACGCTATCGGCAATAAAATAATTCTGGCGCAGCATATTGTATAAGCGCTCATTGGCAACCGCTAAAGAGTCGTTGGTTTTTTTGAGGCGGAAATAATATTCAATGTTGTCGTAACGCTTGTACACGTTGCCGGTAAGTTTATTGGCGGTATTGGTAAACATAGCGCCATGGTACTTGCTGTATTGTACAATAAGAAAGATGCAAAACACCTGCAGTATTACAAACACCAGGAAGTTGAAATAACGGCGGATGAATAAGAATATATTTTTCACTCAGGGGAAATGCTGTAAGTACTAAAAGTAAAACCTGCCTGCTGCCCGTTTAAAATTTAGAGATTTTCATTTAGAATTTTCTATAATTTATCTCATCACAAAAGGGAAACGATCATAATTCTTCAATGCAATTCCCGTGCCCCTCACTACGCTTTTCAGCGGGTCGTCGGCCACGTGCACCGGCAGTTTAATTTTTGCAGCAAGGCGTTTGTCGAGCCCACGCAGTAAGGCACCGCCCCCGGTGATGTACAGGCCTCTCCTGTAAATATCAGCAGCCAGCTCCGGTGGCGTGGTTTCCAGGGCTTTTAAAATGGCTTCCTCAATTTTGAAAATACTTTTGTCCAGGGCCTCGGCAATTTCCTGGTAGCTCACCATTACCTGCTTTGGAATACCTGTTACCAGGTCACGACCGTTCACCGGGATATCATCTGGCGGGTTGTCAAGATCCTTCATGGCAGCGCCCACCTGTATTTTAATTTGTTCTGCAGTACGCTCACCTATCAATAAACTATGGTAACGACGAAGCGCTTCCATGATGTCGGCTGTAAATTCATCACCCGCAATACGAATGCTCTGGTCGCAAACGATCCCTGCAAGGGCTATCACGGTAATACCGGTGGTACCACCGCCAATATCAATGATCATATTGCCCACCGGCTCTTCCACATCAATACCAATACCCAGGGCTGCAGCCATCGGTTCGTGAATTAAATACACTTCCTTGGCGCCCGCCTGTTCTGCACTGTCTCTTACCGCACGTTTTTCTACCTCGGTAATGCTGCTCGGGATGCAGATCATCATTCTCCAGCTGGGTGCAAACAAAGGTTTTTTGGGATAAACTAATTTGATCAGTTCCCTGATCATGAGTTCCGCTGCATTAAAATCTGCGATCACTCCATCTCTCAATGGTCTTACTGTCCTGATGCTTTCATGCGTTTTTTCATGCATCATCAGGGCTTTTTTACCCACGGCAAGTAGGTTTTTAGGATTGTTCCTGTCCAGCGCCACGATAGAAGGTTCATTAACCACCACTTCATCATTGTGAATAATGAGGGTGTTGGCGGTTCCCAGGTCAATCGCTATTTCTTGGGTGAAAAAATTGAAGATTCCCATTGGTTTTCTAGTGAATTGATTTGAAAGTGATGTGGGCAAAGTTGATGGAAAATATTGGATTTGCCAACGACTAAAATTTTATTTTATCAAATAATTATGCTTTATGCACAAAGCGCCGAAACTCTTGTGGATAAAGGCACAGCGACTGTTTCATTTCCCCGGTTGAAAGGTGCGTACATCCACCCGCAGGTTTTCGTTTATGCACTACCGTTAGTTCTCTCCTCCCGAAAACTCGTAGCCGATATCATGCCTGTAATGAATGCCCTCGAAATAGATATTCATCAGCAGGTCTTTCGACTTATTCACTGCATGCTGAATACTATCGCCAAAGGAGGTTACTGCCAGCACCCTTCCACCATTGGTAACCACCCCGTCTTCATCAGCCAGGCTGGTGCCTGCATGAAAAATAATGCTATCCGGCGAGTCTTCGGCAGTGTCTAATCCATTGATCGGTTTACCCTTTTCATAGTCGCCGGGGTAGCCGCCACTTACCGCCACCACCGTGGCAACTGTTTGAGGGTCAATCTCTACCTGTATCCTCGACAGTTCTCCATTCGCTGTGGCTTCCAACAGTTTTACCAGGTCGTTTTTCAACCTTGTCATCACCACTTCAGTTTCCGGATCACCCATCCGGCAGTTGTATTCTATTACCATGGGTTCGCCTCCATCGCCTATCATCAGGCCGATAAACACAAAGCCCTTGTACTCAAGTTCATCCTTCACAATACCTTTAATAGTAGGTATCACAATGCGGTCAACCACTTTTTGCCGCAGCGTAGCATCAAAAAATGGCACCGGGCTTACAGCTCCCATACCACCGGTATTGAGGCCGGTATCGCCTTCACCCACCCGTTTGTAATCCTTGGCTTCGGGCAGCAACACATAATCCTTACCATCCGTTAAGGCAAACACACTCATTTCAATGCCGGTTAAAAACTCTTCCACCACCACTTTATTGCCGGCTTCGCCAAATTTGCTACGCATGATCATGAGCTCAAATTCTGCTGCGGCTTCAATATGTGTTTTGCAGATAAGGACTCCTTTTCCCGCTGCCAGTCCATCAGCTTTAAGAACGATGGGCAGTGCATGTTGTTGTATATATGCTAAACCTTCTTCATAATTTTCTACCGTAAACTCTTTGTAAGCAGCGGTGGGGATGCCATGGCGCATCATAAACGATTTTGCATAAGCCTTACTGCCTTCGAGCCTGGCGGCTTCTGCCGATGGGCCAATTACTTTGATATGTTGTAGTGCCGGGTCTTTTTTAAAAAAATCATAGATGCCTTTCACCAGCGGTTCTTCAGGGCCCACGATGAGCATATGCACATCATTTTCCAGGCATGCCGCAGCAAGCTTGTCAAACTCAGTAACTTTAATATTAAGATTTGTTCCCAGTGCACGGGTGCCGGCGTTGCCGGGTGCAATAAAAAGAGATTCGCACAAGGGGCTTTGTTTAATTTTCCAGGCAAGCGTGTGTTCCCTGCCGCCGGAGCCTATAAGCAGTATGTTCATTTTCTGTGATGGGTTATACTCCAATAGCGAATGTAGCCATTGATTCTCCGAATATCTGATTTTATGCCCGAAATCAGCAAAAACACAGCCAAAAAAGCATAAACCTTCATAATTGAAAGGGTATTATGCAACAGCGATAATAGAATTTCACTATTTTGAGCCACTAACAAGCAATTTTACTTTAACCAGACTTAAAAAAATCTTACTATGATTGATCAGGTTGCAGATTCTGCTAGGCCGGCAAAAGGACATCCCAAAGGTTTATGGGTTTTATTTGGAACGGAAATGTGGGAGAGGTTCGCTTATTATGGTATGCGGGCAATCTTGGTGTTGTTCATGACCAAGGCATTATTATTCGACAAAGTTTTTGCCTCTCAACTCTACGGTAGTTACACCAGTCTTGTTTATCTCACCCCGCTCATCGGGGGTTTTGTGGCCGACCGCTTCTGGGGCAATCAACGCTCCATTATTGCTGGTGGTATTGTAATGGCACTCGGGCAGTTTGTATTATTCGTCTGTGCCTCCACCTACCAGTCTTCACCAGATCTTTCTGCAATTTTATTTTTCACGGGTTTAGGATTTATGATTGCAGGTAATGGATTTTTTAAACCTAATATCTCATCACTGGTAGGGCAGCTATATCCCAAGGGAGATAGAAGAATTGATTCTGCCTATACCATTTTTTATATGGGTATCAACGTGGGCGGCGCTTTCGGTCCTTTTTTATGTGGCCTGGTGGGCGACACAGGAAACCCTGCAGATTTCAAATGGGCTTTTTTAACCGCCGGTATCGCCATGTTACTGGGAGTAATAGTGCAATTGTTATATCATCATAAATATGTGTTAGGCCCCGATGGTAAAACGCTCGGACTTACACCGCCCGGCGCCCCTACATCATGGGTGAACCCTGCATTAATGATGCTCGGCCTTGCAGCATTTTCAGCATTGTCTATCGGGTTATTATACATCGATGCAAGGGTAGTGCCTTACCTGGGCTATCTCTTAATTGCATCGTTTATATTCATCGCCTTTGTGATCTTCTCCGATAAAACACTTAACAAAATTGAAAAACAACGGGTGTCGGTAATATTCATCCTGTCGTTCTTCGTAATATTTTTCTGGAGCGCATTTGAACAGGCAGGCGCTTCGCTTACCTTTTTTGCAGAAGAACAAACGCAGCGTGATCTTGGATTCTTCACGGTGCCTACTTCCTGGTTCCAGTCGCTCAATTCAGTTTTCGTAGTGGTATTTGCGCCGGTGTTTGCATGGCTTTGGTTGAGACTGAAAAAATATGAACCATCTTCACCCACTAAAATGGCCATCGGTTTATTATTACTTGCTCTAGGTTATTTATGGATCGCTTTCGGCGTAAAAGACGTAGGTGTTGGAATTAAAGTAAGTATGATCTGGCTGGTAGGTATGTATGCTTTGCACACCTGGGGCGAATTATGCCTCTCACCCATCGGGCTTTCATTGGTTAACAAACTGGCGCCATTTAAATACGCATCCCTCTTAATGGCCGTATGGTTTTTGGCAAACGCATTTGCCAATAAACTTGCCGGTGTGTTGAGTGCGCTTTATCCCGATGGCAAAACCACCAGCTTCATTGGCTACGAAATGACAGATAAGTTCGATTTCTTTATGCTCTTTGTAGCAATGGCAGGTGTGGCATCCTTAATATTATTTGCACTTACTAAAAAGTTGCAAACAATGATGCACATCGATAAAGAATAATAATTTTATTTTATCTTGAAGCCCCGATCACAGTTGATCGGGGCTTTTTATTATATACTAAACTCGTTTGCTTTTTTAAAAACTACATGCATGGAGAAGACGCCCAAACACCCCAAAGCCCTCCCTTATCTTTTTTTCAGTGAAATGTGGGAACGCTTCGGCTACTACCTCATGATCGGGATCTTTTTACTCTACCTTAAAAATGTAGAGCATGGTTTCGCCATGACGAATAGCGAAGCATCTGATCTGTACGGAACCTTTATTGCGCTGGTGTTCCTCACGCCCTTCCTGGGTGGTTTGTTGGCCGACAGGTATTTTGGCTATCGCAAGTCTATCATCGCCGGTGGATTGATGATGGGTGTGGGTTACTGCCTCATGTCGATACATAGCCTGCCCATGCTATACCTCAGCATGACCTTGGTGATTGTTGGTAACGGTTTTTTCAAACCCAATATCAGCACACTGCTCGGTAATTTGTATTCAGCACCGGAATATGTTCATAGAAAAGATGAAGGCTACAATATCTTTTACATGGGTATCAATATCGGCGCCTTTATCTGCAACTTTTTCAGCACGGCTATCATCATCATCTGGGGCTGGAAGTATGCTTTCATCGCTGCAGGTATCGGTATGTTTATCGGTGTGATCATTTTTATGCTCGGCACCAGGCATTACAAAAGCGGCGATGTGCTCAAACCAATGTCGAAAGAAGATATGCCCTTTGGTAAAATTGTACTAACGATTCTTGTGCCCTCGGTAGTGGCCGGTGTAGTGGGTTGGTTGATCCCCGGCAATATTTTCCAAAGCGATAGTAATGATGCATTCATCTTTGCCTGTATTCCGGTGATCTGGTTTTTTGCAACCCTGTACCTGCGTGCCAGCGAAACCGACAAACGACCCATTGCAGCCCTGCTCGCCATCTTTGCAGCCTGCATCATGTTCTGGGCCGTGTTCAAGCAAAACGGTACAGCCCTCACCATCTGGGCAGACAATTATACCAACAGGCAGGTAACGGGAACAGCAGCCGATGTAGTTAAATCAGTAAAGCAGGCAGAAGATATCAGCTATACCAAAGACAGTGTTACAAAATATGATGCACAGTTCCGCATACAGAAAGATGCAGCAGGCAATGTAATGAAAGAAGTAGATTATCCACTGTATTTCAAAAACGTACCCGAAGACAAAAAACCCGCAGACGGCGAAAAAGTTACCCTCTGGGGCACACCGCTCACGCAGTCTATCAACCCGGGTTGGGTGATCATCCTCACACCCCTGGTAGTAGCATTTTTTGCATTCTTACGAAAACGAAATGCGGAGCCAAGTACCGCTACCAAAATAGCATTCGGGTTACTCATCACCACGCTCTCTGTACTGGTAATGGTAGGGGCCGCATATACCAGTAATAGTGGCGCCGAAAAAGCCAGCGTATGGTGGCTCATCATGAGTTATGGCGTTATTACCATTGGTGAATTATTATTAAGTCCCATGGGGCTCTCACTCGTATCCAAACTCAGCCCCGTGCGCATCACATCGCTCATGATGGGCGGCTGGTTCCTCAGCACTTCTATCGGTAATAAATTATCCGGCGTACTGGCCACCATGTGGGATGGTTACGAACATAAAGCAAACTTTTTCTGGATCAATATCGTGCTGCTCTCCGTAGCCACCCTCATCATCTTCGCCATGCTCCGCTGGCTCAACAGGATCATGAAGGAAAAAGGAGTGAAGTAAACTTTTATTTATCAGTACATTCTTTGTAAGTCATCAGTCAATAGTCATTAGTCATTAGTCATTGGTCAATTAGAATATTCGAAGTTCATTAAGAAGCTTGAAATGACTTAATGACCAATGACCTGATGACCTGATGCCTCTCTCTAAACCCTCAATGTTTAAAAACCACCGGCCCTTCCGGTCCAAACCTTTTGCTCTTTGTAAAAGTAGTATCCGTGAGCGTGTATAAAAAATAACTCAGCTCATTTTTTTGCAGCGGCGTG
>CBFGLL010000025.1:0-16957 GCA_965649585.1 uncultured Chitinophagaceae bacterium
GTGAAACTGGAAGCAATCTTCCTTTGTATAATCAAAACGGCCGAGTTCTTTAAAGCGGTAATCACGGTAATTATCAAAACCAGCATTGCGTGCTTCCTGGTGGCGAAGGGAGATCAACTTATCATACAATTCATCCAGCGGCAATTTATCCTGCAGGCGCCTATCTTGTATTTTGCGATACACTTCTTCCCTCAGTTTTCTATCAGGGCTTTCTAAAAATTTGCTGGCCTGTTGCAGCGTATATTCAGTGTCATTTACAATTACCGTCATGGCCCCGGTGATCTGGCCAAATTGCTGCTGTAGCACAGCCAGCTCAGCCTGCAACGGAATATTTTCTTCCCTGAATAATTCAATGCTTTTGCGAATGCTACGCAGGTAGGTATGATATTTTTCTTTGTCGAGCTCACTCAACAAGGGGCTAGCCATTAATTTTTTATTGAGTGCATCTGCCAGGGGTTGTATCTGTGGTTGTATCTGGAGACAGAAATAATTAAATGCCTCTTCCAGCGTTTTGTTTTCGGTGTCGCAGGTCATACGTATCTGGCGCCAACAGGCATCTTCACTCACAGCGGCCTCCAGCTCACTCTGGTCTTTAAGCCACTGCTCAAGCTGCTCCCTGGTTTCAATTGGCCTGTTGAGTAAATCCTTGAAATAAGGTTCCAGGGTCTGCCAATCTGTAATCTTAAAATTTTCAGGCAAAAAATGGTGTGGTTGTTTTTTTATATCTGCTGAGTACATCTGAACATTTTAGGTTTAAGCGTTTAAAGTTTAAAGTTAGTGAAGATCAATTTTTTTTGATCGCTCTGCGAAACAAATGAATTCTTAAAACTCCCTTGGATCCTATAAAAAAATAGTCAATAACCTGAAGGCTATTGACTATCGACTAATAACTCCTGACTTATTTTATGCCATCTTCCTCGGCGTGTTGATCTTCTTTGCCGGCGCATTTGATTTTGGCGCAGCAGCAGATTTAGGAGCAGCGGTAGCTTTTGCAGTTTTCTTTTCTGCCACTACCGGGGTTTCCCCTTCTTCAGCATCATTAGCCTGGGATAATTTAATTTCTATGCCCGACTTGTTTAAAATTTCATACCACTTCAGCATTTTCTTCATATCGCTGGCGTACACCCTCTCAAAATCAAGATTGGGATACACTTTTTCAAAATATGCTTTTAATGCTTTGTTGTCGGCTTTGCCATCGGGCCTGGTTTCTTTACTTTCCTGGATAGCATTAAATATTTCAACCAGGTTCACGTTTTCGCTGCTGGTATAAATTTCAATACTTTCCAAATGAGAAAAGTTATGAATGCGATTGCTCACAAATTTGCTGCTCTTATCCTCTAAAGAACGAACAATACCTCCATCTGCCTTGGAAGAAACCAATTCGTATAAACCGGGTAAACCTGTTACCGCTACTATTTTATTGTATTCCATATTACTAAAGACTTTTTAAAATCAGGGCTGCAATTTATGGGAATATGCCTAATAATTACTGTATGTTTTTTTGTTAAAGCTTTTTAACAGAAAACTTATGCTGATGGCCAACGGGTTTTTAATGAAAAATCGACTAATAGGTACAAAGAATTAATTTTTTATGTTTAGATCAGCTCTACTTACGCTCGTATTAAGTTCCGTTTCTCTTTTTGGCCTTGCCCAATCACCCGTTATCAAGGGGATTGTTAAAGACAGAATCGACCAAAACAACCTCAATGGCGCCACCGTGTCGCTATTATTACAAAAAGATTCCAGCCTGCTAAGCCGGATAGTTACAGACCAAACTGGTATGTTTCAGTTTAACCCAACAGCTCCCGATAGTTTTATTGTAACAGTTGACATGCTCAACTACCAGCAATACGTGTCATTTTTCACTATTCGTGAAATGGGTGCCGTAAAAGACCTGGGCACCCTGCAGGTAGATCGCCAGGGTAAAGACCTTACGGCAGTTACCGTGGTTGCCAAAGCTGCACCGGTAACACAAAAAGGCGATACTGCACAGTTCAGTGCCAGTCAATATAAAGTGAATCCTGATGCCAGCACTGAAGATCTTATCAAAAAAATGCCTGGTATTACAGTGGCGAAAGACGGATCTGTAACCGCACAAGGCGAGCAGGTGCGTAAGGTAACCATTGACGGTAAGGATTTTTTTGGTGATGACGCCAGTGCAGCGCTTAAAAATCTACCTAGTGAAGTGGTAGATAAAATACAGGTGTTTGACAGGTTAAGCGACCAGGCACAGCAAACCGGCGTGGATGATGGTAACACTGTAAAAGCAATCAACATAGTAACAAAAAGTGGTATTAAAAACGGCCAGTTCGGAAGAATATATGCCGGGTACGGCACAGATGAAAGGTATGCTGCCGGTGGTAATGCCAGCTTTTTTAAAGGAGACAGGAGAATTTCTTTTGTAGGGAATTTCAATAATATCAACCAACAAAATTTCGGCTCCCAGGACCTGCTCGGCCTCACCAGTAGTGGCGGAGGTCGTGGTGGTGGTGGTGGCAGAGGTATGGGCGGCTGGGGCGGCGGCAACAACTTTAGTGTTGGCCAGGCACCCGGTATCAGCAAAACAAATGCGCTGGGTATTAATTTCAGTAATAAATATGGAGACAAGTTGAATGTTACTGGTAGTTATTTCTTTAACCAGAGCAATAACACCAATAACAACAAAGAACGCCAGGAAACCATATCCGATAGCGTGAATATTCTCCAGAATAGCGACGGAAGCAACTTCTCGAAGAATTATAACCATCGTGCTAACATGCGATTGGAATACAAATTAGACAGTAACAACACTTTCTTTTTTATCCCCAGCGTAAACTTCCAGGGCAATAACAGCAACAACCTGCAGCAGGTGGAAATTGACTATATAACCGGTGACCGTATCAGCAGTTCTAATATTTTATCGGATGCAGATCGAAACGGGTATAATATCAGGAACAACTTTATGTGGAGGCACAACTTTGCCAAAAAAGGCAGGATCTTGTCATTGGGTTTAAACAGCAATATGTCTCGTAATACCGGCGAATCTATTACAGATGCAGACTATCGTTTCTTTGATAACTCCGTTGCAGGATATACCGACTCTACGCAGAACAGGTTTACAGATAACCTTACTTCGACAAATAGTTATGGCGCCAACATTGCATATGTAGAACCTATAGGCAAAAAAGGACAATTACAATTTGAGTACAATCCAAATATTCAGAAAAGCAAAGCCGACCAACAGACTTTTAATTACGATGGTACAAAATATTCAGAATTTGATGAAAGGCTGTCAAACAAATTTGACAATACTATCACAACCCATCGTGCCGGTGTAACCTATCGCTTTATCGAAAGCCGGGATGCACAGTATGCCGTTGGTTTAAATGCGCAGGCCACCACGCTCGAAAGCGAAAGGGTGTTTCCAACACAAACATCGTTGAAGCAAAGCTTTTCCAACTTATTACCCAATGCGATGTTCCGTAAAAAGTTTAATGCAAAAAATAGCGTACGATTATTTTACAGGGCCAATGTAAATTTCCCGAATGTAAACCAATTGCAGGATGTGTATAGCCTTGGAAACTCACTCAATGTAAGCGTGGGTAACCCTGCATTGCAGCAAAGTAACACGCATTTCTTGGGTGGTGGTTACACTTATACCAATACAAAGAAAAGCACAAGCCTGTTTGTGAATTTCTTTGGGCAAACAGCAACTGACTATATTACCAATGCCACATTTATAGCTTCCGCTGACTCTGTGCTGGCCGATGGTATCGAGTTAAAAAAAGGATCACAACTTACGATGCCTGTTAACCTGGATGGATACCGCAGTGTTCGTGGTTTTGTAACCTATAGCATGCCTGCAAATTTCATTAAATCAAACATCAACCTTAGCGCTGGCGTAAACTACTCCAAGCTGCCAGGCATGGTTAATTATGTAAAAACAGAAACTGATAATGTTGGTTACAATGCGGGAATTGTGATTGCAAGTAACATTAGTGAATATATAGACTTCAATATTAACTACAATGCAAACTTCAACAGGGCTACCAGTTCATCAATCAACAGGCTAACCAACACTATTGAAGAAAGTTTAAATAAATATGTGAATCAATCTGCCGGTATCGGACTAAACCTTCTCAGCAAAAACGGCTGGTTTATTCAAAATGACGTAACTAATCAATCTTACAATGGACTCGGCGGAGATTTTGACCAGAGTTATTGGTTGTGGAATGCAGCTATTGGTAAAAAATTCCTGAAAAATAAAGTGGGTGAATTAAAGCTTAGCGTATTTGATTTATTAAAGCAGAACCAGGCCATTACCCGAACTGTAACGGAAAGATATATTACCGACTCTCAAAGCCAGGTGTTGCAACAATACTTTATGCTCACTTTCACCTACAGCCTCAAGAATTTTGGAACTCCCAAAAGATCTTCAGGAAATAATGAAGAGGGGCAGAGGGGAGGCCGACCAGGTGGGCCAAGCGGGCATGGCTTTTAAGTAGCCGATGTTGAACAGGTGAAATGGATTAATTTAGAGCAGATTTAAATTATAGCTATTGAACCTGGTTGATATTAACGACAAAGTGGAATTACTCAATGCCGGCTCCTTTGCGGCATTGGTGGAGCAGTGCCAGGATATGGTGTACAACACAGCGCTTAGCATTGTTCAAAATGAAGTGGACGCAGAAGATATTACCCAGGATGTTTTTATAGAAGTGTATGAGGGTTTGGAAGGTTTTAAAAAAGAATCGAAGCTAAGTACATGGATCTACCGCATTACGGTAAACAAAAGCCTGGACCTTTTGAAAAAACGGGAAAGGGTCAAACATGGAGGATTGCTGAAGCGGATTTTTTCTTTAGAAGAAAAAGATGAGCCAGCAAGTTTTGAGCATCCGGGGGTGCAGTTGGATAAAAAAGAAAGTTCTAAAGCGCTGTTTGCAGCGCTGAAAAAACTGCCCAATAACCAACAAGTTGCATTTACGTTGCACAAGATCGAAGGACTAACGCAACGGGACACAGCAGAGATAATGGAAACAACCGTAGAAGCAGTAGAATCATTACTTACCAGGGCTAAGACCAATTTGAGAAAGCATTTAGAAACATTTTATCAAAAGCAATATGGACAATAACAACATCAACAAAATGGTAACCGATGCAATGAGTAGCATGGATCATGCGCACAAAGCTTCCCCTGCTCCATACCTGCTTACCCGTATCAATGCCCGCATGCAGAACGTTGGCAGCAAAACAGGTTTAGCTGAAAAAGTTTTATTGTTTGTAACCAGGCCTGCGGTGGCTTTCCCTGCGCTGGCCCTGGTGGTTGTGCTAAATGTTTGGTTGTTCACCCAGTCGTTTTCTGAAAAAAATACGCTTGCTAAAGAATACAAACAGGTTACCGACGACTACTCTTTGAGCTCAGCTACTTCTTTGTTCGACATAGAAAACTTACCATAATGATCCACAGAAACAGTAGAAATAAACCATTATTAATCATCATCCTGGTGCTGTTGCTGGCCAATCTTGCCGGCATTGCATTCAACTACCTGAAGATAAAAAAAGATGAACCCCGGTCTAAACCAATGGACCGCAAAGAAATAATGCAACGTTACCTGAAAAATGAATTGAAATTTTCAGATGACCAGATGGCGCAATATGAAAAATTATCCGTTGCCAACAAAGCCGCTTCCGAACCGCTGTTTGATTCCCTCCGGGCAGAAAAAGAAAAAAGAATTAACTTTTTAAAGCAGCATAATTATACCGACAGTGCAATTGACCAGGCTGTAACCCGCTCCATGCTGCGGCAGGCAGAGCTGGATCGTAAAATGCTTCAGCATATCCGAAACGTGAGGGCGTTGTGTAATGAACAGCAACGCCTGGCATTTGACAGCGGCTTTTTTAAAATGATGCGCCAGGGCCGCGGTGATAAAAAAGCTGTGAAAAAATAGAGCAGAACATTGCTAATTCAGTTATCTTCACCTATATTAAAAAACATCCACACGATAAAAAATAAACAATGAAAAAGCAATTGATCGCATTTTTTGCAGGCCTGTTCATTCTAATAGGCACCGCATCTGCACAGGAAGGTACTGGCAGGGCACCCCGCATGACCGTTGACGAAAAAGTAGTGGCAGCAATGGAAAAAGTTGATGGCACCCTTAAGCCTAGTGAAAGCGTAAGAGAAAGCGTAAAAGTGATCATGTACGAGTTCTATACCAACCAGCAAAAAGCAATGCAGGAATTACGTGCATCCGGCAGCGCCAGCAGGGAAGATGTAATGAAAATACGCCAGGAGTTAACTGCTAAAAGAGATGAGCAGTTAAAGCAGGTTTTAACTGCTGAGCAAATGACAAGATGGACAAAAGAAATTGAACCCAGCTTAACGCCTCAGCGTGGCAATGCAGAGCAAAAACAATAACTTTTATTGTAGAAAATATTTCAATAAAAAAACCTTCCTCAACCCGGGAAGGTTTTTTTATGCAAAAATGTTAGCGCATTAGTTATTGAAACTCGTGGCCAGTTCTTTTAATTCGATTAGGTTACTCACCTTTAATTTTTCAAAAATGCGGGCTTTATGTGTTCCCACGGTTGACACCCGTAGGTTTAGATGGTGGGCAATCTGGCTGATACCGTCTCCTCCCAGCAGCATTGACACTATTTCAAACTCCCTCGGCGAAAGTGAATCAAAAGGATTGCTTCGCTTATCGTTTCCATCCAGGTCTGCCAAAACCTCCAGCAATGATTCGCTGATATATCTTTTACCGGCCAGCACTGTATTAATGGCTTTTACAATTTCTTCAAGCGCCGCAATTTTGTTTACAAATCCTTTGGCGCCTGCAGTTAAATACCGCTTAGCATAAATACTCTCTGAGTTCATGGAAAACACCAGCACTTTTACATCGGGATGCATATTGTTGATATATTCCATTAAAGTAAAAGTGTTGGTATTGGGCATTTTAATGTCCAATATCACAAGATCGTAATGATGTAATTTGAGTTTAATAATGGCAGACTCGCCATCTTCCGCTTCGTCGATCGTGCACGGTTTATAAAGGTCAGATAAAATAAGTTTTAATCCTGACCGAACTACAACGTGATCATCTATTAATAAAAATCTCATGCCTTTTGAACTTGAGTATTTGATTACAAGCTAAGAAAATAAAGCCAATTCAGTGATCGGAAATTTTACAGTGAGCCTGCTCCCCTCTCCATGATTGGATGTTATTTTAAAATCCCCTTCATACATACTCACCCTGCTCTGGATATTACTCAGCCCGATACCCTGCCTTTTTTTGGTTAAATCAAAGCCGATACCATCATCTACCACCTCTACCAGGATGTTTTTGGCATCGGAATGCAGGATGATAAATGCAGAACTTGCTTTTGCATGTTTAAGAATATTCGTGAGCTGCTCCTGCACAATACGATAAATGGTGAGTTTAAAGTTATCATTAAGGTTAACTTCGGAAAACTCATCCATCCTCAATACGATCTGCAAATCGTCTACCATCATGATATCGTCTGCAAGGTTCTTAATGGATTCGCACAAACCTAATTCGTTGATCAAAGGTGCATGCAACACTTTTGACAGATTACGGATTTCCTCTATCGCATTTGTAATAAAGCCCGACGCCTGCCTGAGTAATAACTGCTTGTTTTCAAAATCATTTACGGCGGCATCAATATAAAGTTTACTGGCGGTGAGTAGCTGGTTTACGTTGTCGTGCAGTTCCTTCCCAATTTCTGTACGTTCATTTTCTTGGGCGCTTACTACCGCCTCTGCAATATGTTTTTGCTTAAGCAGGGATTCCTGCTCCAGCTTTTTTTCCAGTGAAATTCTGTGGGTGATATCTTCCATAATTCCCACCATCCTCACCGCAATTTTATTTTCGTAAATGATATAACCCCTATCGTAAAACGTGCGGTATTCCCCGTTTGTTGCCCTGAAACGGTATTCATCCTCCCATTTCTTAATATTGGCTTCTCCGAATATCCGGTCCAGCCTTCCGGCCACCCTTGCCCTGTCGTCGGGATGCATCTGTTCTTCCCAAAACCGGGTATCCACTTTTAAAATGGTGTCTTTATACCCAAGGCTATTGATGAGCCCTGTACCTCTCCAGGTAGAGCTGTTTTTATTAAGTTCCCAATCCCAGATAATATCGTTGGTTGCCAGTGCCAGTAATTCAAAACGCTCCAATAGCTGGGAGCGTTGCTTTTTATTTCTAAAATGTTCCAGGCTGTACTGTACCGTTTTTCTCAGGAAATTTGGTTCCAGGTTTTTTTCGAGAATAAGATCTGTAACTGATTCCAGTAAAGCCTCGGGGTTGGGTGGGTCTTCCTGCGTAATAAGAATTACCGGTGCGCTCAATTTACGCTGCAGCATCATTACCGTTTCCACCTGCTCCAGGTGCTCGCTGGCTGTTACCCTCGAAAAAATAACTGCATGCCGCTGCGGTAAAACGTCAAGCGCAGCACTGTAAGAATGTAGAACCTGGAAATTTGAGATCGTTTGCCGGCTGCTATCCAATAATTTTTCCAATCCTAATTCATCCTGTCCATTAGGTTCAACCAATAACACATGTAACGCTGCGGTGGTTTTAATCATACCAATCAAAGTTGAAAACAATTATTTGATGCAGAACCTTTATTTTTAAGATTCAGTGGAAAGCGTGGCAAATTAGTTTAAAATCCATTACTGGACAGTAACATAGATGTAATCATTTTTCTATTTTAATGAAAAAGAACGACATTAGTAATCACGTATTAAACAATAATATGAAATGGGCCTTTTTGGCCGCATTGATATGTGCCGCATATTTAATATTTGCCACCTTCCATAATCTTCGCCAAACTGAAAAAGAAAGTAACCAGGTTAAAAACTCGCTAAGCCGTTTACTGAGTTTAGAAAACTTATTGGTGCACATCCGATCTATCGAGTCGGGGCAGCGGGGTTTTATGGTTTTTGCAGACACAAGCTATCTCCGCTCTTATTATGCAGGAACAGTGGGCATAAAAAGGGATACCAGCAGGTTAAAACAGCTGGGAACATTTGATGCATCAGAACTTGCTTTGCAACAAAAGCTTTTTCATTTCATCAATGAAAAAATAAAATTCTCCACTGTAGTCATCCAGGCTGTGAATGCCGACGCCGACAGTATAACAACAGGTATCAACGCAAAAGCCGGCCTTGTGCTTATGGATAGTATTGCGCACTATGTGCGGGTGCTGGAAGAAAATGACCGTGCGTTGCTGCAGGCATCTAATATCCACAGTCGAAAACTTGCATGGCAATCTACCCTGCAGTTAAGCTTGCTTGCCTGTATCTTCCTGCTAATTTTTGGTATTACCTATTATATTACCACCCGTGATTTTAAAAAGATCATTGCATCGGAACAAAAACTAAAGTTCAATGCCTCGTTGATCAGAAATATTTCTGACCCCATTATTACCACCAATAAAGCCGACAGCATCACCAACTGGAATTCCTATGCTGAAAAACTGTATGGCTTTACCGAACAGGAAGTAACTGGAAAAAATATTTTTGAAGTTTTAAAGATCAGCGAGGAACAAAAGCTCAAAGAAAGTGACGGGCTTAGCACCGGTATGGAAGATTACTGGAAGGGAGAGTCGGTGCATCATCATAAAAACGGATCGGCGCTTGATGTAGAGGTAACGGTATCCTCTATTAAAAATGACCTGGGAAACGTCGTAGGATATGTTTCTGTAATTCGGGATGTTACCAAAAGAAAAGAGGCGGAAGCGCAGCTACGCCGGCTTACCAACAACCTGGAAGAAGAAGTAAAAATTAAATCAGATGCGCTCAACAGTGTATTTGCGAGGATAACTGATGCATTTATAGCATTCGATAATAATTGGAATTACACTTACCTCAATAAACAGGCGGCGGAATTACATGGCAAACCTGCATCAGAGCTGTTGGGTAAAAACGTGTGGCAGGAATTTCCCGATGTAATGAATGAGCCTTTTTACCAGGCGTTGCTCAATGCAAAAAAAACAATGGAGCCACAGCGGCTTCAACTGTATTTTTCAAAAATTGACAAGTGGTACGAAGACCTCATCTACCCAAGCGCCGATGGGGTGTCAGTGTATTACCATGATATTACCGAACGTAAAAAAGCTGAATTAGCGCTGGAACTGGCACATGAAAAATTAAATTACCATATCAATAATACACCCATGGGTGTGGTAGAATTTGATACCGCTTCCAGGATTAAGAAATGGAATAAAAGAGCAGAAGAAATTTTCGGATGGTCAGAAGCGGAGATCATCAGTAAGGGGCAGGTGCTGCACACATTGGTGTACCCCGAAGATGTGCCGGTGGTGGAAACCTCCCTGTCAAACCTGGCTGTGTTGCCCCAACGCCAGGGATTTTTGCAGCTACGCAATTACACAAGGGATGGGAAATTGATATACTGCGAATGGTACAACTCGGTATTAAGGGATAACGATGGAAACATCAATGGAATTTTATCACTCGTACAGGATATCTCGGAGAGATTTCTTGCTACCCGCCAACTCGAAGCGTCTAAAATTGAACTCCAGAAATCGAACGACAGGTTCGAAAAAGTGGCTACGGCCACCAACGATGCCATTTGGGACTGGGACCTTCAAAAAAACAGGATATGGGGCAATGCCGCATTTTGCAAACTATTCACCACCGATGCTGAAAGCGATTTTTCTATGCCGGATTTCGTGAATCGTATTCATCCTGAAGATAAGGATTGGGTAATAAAAACCATGGAAGAGGTTTTTAAAAGCCAGGAACTGTACGTAAACATCGAATTTAAATTAATGTTGGCCAACCGGCTTCAATACATTACGGTAAACGACAAAGCCTATGTGCAATACAATGATGCTGGCGAACCTATACGCTTGCTGGGCGCCCTGCAGGATATTACGCAACAAAAATTGTATGAGAAAACAATCCTCCTAGAAAAAGAACTGTCAGACAGTATCATCAACAGCCTGCCGGGCATATTTTACTTATACAACAATGAAGGAAAAATGCTCCGTTGGAATAAAAACCTGGAAACAGTAACGGGTTACAGCCCACAGGAGTTAAAAGAAATGCACCCCATTAACCTGGTGGTAGAAGTTGACAAAGAACGGATGCTGGAGAAAATAGATTTTGTTTTTAGAGAAGGCGAAGACTTTGCAGAATCCAGGCTCGTTACAAAAAGCGGAGTTGAAATTCCATTTTATTTTACTGGCCGTATGATTCACTACGAAGGCGAACCATGCCTGGTAGGTGTAGGGCTCGATATCACCGAAAAAATAAAGTCATTGGATGAACTCGAGAAAAGCGAAGAGCGTTATCGTACATTGATTGAACAGGCATCGGATGGTATTTTTATCTCCGACTTAAGTGGCAGGTATATCGATGTAAATTCAAATGGTATTCGTTTATCTGGCTATTCAAAAGAGGAGCTAATGACGATGACCATTTATGACCTGCTTGAACCAGAAGATGCCATCAGCAACCCCGTTCGCATCAATGAATTAATGCTTGGAAAAGTGGTTATCAACGAAAGAAAAATGAGGCGAAAGAATGGAGAAATATTCGACGTGGAAATCAGTGCAAAACTATTGGCTGATGGACGTTTCCTTGGAATTGTGAGAGATATTACCGCCCGCAAAAGAGCAGAAGAAGAATTAAAAGCCTCCGAGGAAAAATACAGGTTGTTGTTTCACAAAAATCCACTACCCATGTGGATGTTATCACTTCCTGAAAGAAGATTTCTCGACGTAAACGATGCTGCTATTGGCATCTATGGCTATACAAAAGAAGAATTTTTGAATATGGACATCTGGGATATCAGGCCTTCCGATGAAAAAAAACATTTAAAAGAACAACTGGCCAAAATAAAAGACGGGGAACGGTATTCGGGGGTGTGGAACCATATCAAAAAAGACGGCAGCGTTGTAAGGGTAAATATTATTTCGCATGATATTGTGTACAACGGCAAGCCCGCGAAACTTGTTCTAGCCAGCGATATCACTGCCCGCCTGGAAGCAGAGGAAAAACTACAGGAATCGCATGAAGCTTATAAACAACTGGCCTCCCACCTGGAAGTGGTGCGGGAGGCAGAACGTACGCATATTGCGAGGGAGATTCATGATGAACTGGGACAGCAACTTACCGGATTAAAAATGGATATCTCCTGGCTAAGTAAAAAAATTGATGTGCAGGATGCGGAAGTACAGGAAAAAATAAAAGAAACAATTTCACTTATTGACGGAACTGTAAAAACGGTAAGAAGGATTGCAACAGAATTAAGGCCGAGCATTCTGGATGATCTTGGCCTGGTGCCTGCAATGGAATGGCAAAGCGAGGAATTTGAAAGAAGATCGGGCATTCCAACAGTATTTACATCCAACAAATCTTCCGTGAATTTAAGCCCTGATATGTCCACAGCTATCTTTAGAATTTACCAGGAAAGCCTTACCAATGTGATGCGCCATGCAGGAGCTGGGAAGGTGGAGGCTTCCCTTGAAGTGGACGATACAAATGTGAAACTAACGATCAACGACGACGGCAAAGGATTTTTGGTGGAAGAAATTGCCAACAAAAAAACACTTGGCCTCATGGGCATGAGAGAAAGAGCAACTTTGCTTGGCGGCAGTTATCAAATCAACAGCCGGCCAGGTGGAGGAACTTCCGTAAATATTGTAGTACCGTTCAAAAATTAATGATACATTTATTCAGTAAAAATTTGCGATGATACGAGTTTTAATTGCGGATGATCACACGGTGGTAAGAAGAGGCCTCAGGCAGATATTGCTGGAGGGTTTTGCGGGTGCGCATGTAGAAGAAGTGCCAGATGCAGAAGAACTGGTGAAGAGGGTCATGCAGGATGAATGGGATGTAATCATCAGTGATTTAAGCATGCCCGGCAGAAGTGGGCTGGATGCATTGCAACAAATAAAACAGCTCAACCCCAAACTCCCAGTGTTGATCTTAAGTATTCATCCCGAAGACCATTATGCACTCAGGGTTCTAAAAGCTGGAGCCAGCGGATACTTAAGTAAAGACAGTGCGCCTGATGAACTTGTAAACGCAGTAAAAAAAGTGCTGCTGGGAAAAAAATACATTACCGACAGTATTGCCGAAAAACTGGCTGCCGTGTTAGACAAAGACAGCAACAAAGCCCCTCACGAAATATTATCAGACCGTGAGTTCAGTGTACTCAAATTATTGGCTGCCGGCAAATCCGTATCAGATATTGCAGACTCCCTGTTTTTAAGTGTTACCACCGTAAGTACCTACCGCAGCCGCATTATGCAAAAGATGGATATGAAAAGTAATGCAGACCTTACCCTGTATGCGGTTGAGCATAAACTGCTTTGACAAAATTGTAGAATGGCTACTACATAAGGCAGCTTACATGTATTACAACGGCTTTCCCCGGGGCAAGGTAATTTTGTGCTTCACCAGCCACAAATGTAAATGACCGCAACCCAATTAAAAGTATTGATTGTTGACGGTAGCAATTTGGTGCTGGACCGCCTTTCGGGAGTTGTTTCGGAGGCAGCGTGCGTAAGTAGTCCCGTTTTAATATCCAATTCATATCTAAAAGCTGTGCAAATACTGAGCAGTCATCACCCCGAAGTGTTACTGCTCGATATTCAGCTTCCCGACAACCGGGGCCTCGATCTCCTGGAACATGTCAGTAAATTTCATCCCGGCGTAAAAACACTGGTGGTTACTAATAACGCCGCACAATCTTATAAAGAAAAATGCCAGGAACTGGGGGCAAAGGGTTTCATCGATAAGTCAACCGAGTTTGAAAGAATCCCGGCTTTGATAGAATCCTTTGGTGCTGAGAAAAAAAACTGATTACCCTAAGCGGTTTATTTCGCTGGTAGCATAGGGAAGCGTTGACGTAGACGAAGATTTCTTATTATCCATAAATTCTCTCCACTGCATCACGGTACTTTTCCATGATGATCTTCCTCTTAAGAGAAAGCTTTGGCGTCATCTCGCCGGTATCAACACTCCACTCATTTGCAAGCAATTCAAATTTTTTGATCTGTTCTACCTGGTTAAAGTATTTATTGAAACTTTCAATGAGCTCCCTGTAAAAAGAAAGTACCCGTGGATTACGAATGGCAGCTTCATTGGATGTAAACTCAATTTTATTTTGTTGCATCCACTCCCGCAGGTTCATGAACGAAGGAACAATTAGTGCGCCCACAAATTTTTTATCTGCACCCACTACAATCATTTGCTCAACGTAGGGCGATTCTTTTATTTTATTTTCTATTGGTTGAGGTGCTACGTATTTACCACCACTTGTTTTAAACATTTCTTTTTTGCGATCGGTGATCTTCAGGTACTTTTCGTCTTCAAACACGCCGATATCACCTGTGTGCAACCACCCGTCTATCACCGTTTCTGCTGTAAGTTGCGGCAGTTTATAATATCCCATCATCACGCTGGGGCCTTTCACAACAATTTCCCCGTCGGCCTGCAATTTTACCTCCTGGCCTTTAATGGGTGGGCCCACGGTGCCCATTTTGGTACCGCCCGGGTATTTTGAATTTACGCTGATCACAGGGCTGTTTTCTGTAGGTCCATACCCTTCGTAAATAGGAACACCTGCCGCCGTAAATATCCTGATAAGCCTTACCTGGCAGGCCGCACCACCCGTTACAATGAGCTCTACATTACCGCCCAATGCTTCCCGCCATTTACTAAAAATAATTTTATTGGCCAGGCCGAGTTGCATCCTGTATAACATACTTCCCCTTTCAAGGTTGTCATATTGCTTTGCAAGGTCAACGGCCCAGTAAAATAATTTTTTCTTGATACCTGTTAATTCCGAACCCTTGCTCATGATTTTTTCATACACTTTTTCTAATAACCGGGGCACAGTGGTAAACATGGTTGGTTTTACTTCTTTCAGATTTTCACCAATGGTTTCCAGGCTTTCTGCATAATAAATGGACACACCTGTGTACATATACAGGTAGGAGATCATTCTTTCGAAAATATGATTAAGGGGTAAAAAACTCAGGGCTTTTGCATCTGGCCTTTCCTCAAATGGAAATGATTCTACCGAGTTTACGACGTTACTCACCAGGTTGCGGTGGCTCAGCATTACTCCCTTGGGCTTGCCGGTGGTGCCGCTGGTATAAATGATGGTGGCACAATCAGTGGCTTTTATTTCATCCCTCCTGCGCTCCAGGGCCGTTATGTCTTCCGCATCGGGCGTTTGCAGAAGGGTGTCCCAATGCATAGCACCTTCCATGGGTTCAAAACTATAAATTCCGAGCAAAGAGGGAACATGCGGGCGGATGATGTTTACCTTTTCGAGAATATCATCACCTGTTACAAATACATATTTTATAGCCGCATCGTTAAATATATATTCCATCTCATTCACGTGAGTGGTGGGATAGATGGGGCAAAGTAGAGCACCGGTTTGTTGTACCGCAAGATCAAGTATTAACCATTCTGGCCTGTTTTTGCTGATGATGGCAATTTTATCCTGGTTTTCCACCTGCATATCGTTGCCAGACAAGCCGAGATTCATTAATCCCGCACCCAGCTTTTTGGCCATGCTTTCTACCTGTTGCGTACTTAATGGCTGGTACACACCATCTTTTTTGCCATTGAGCATATCATCCTTTGGAAAACGTTGCAGCTGGTGATATAAAAAATCGAATATGCGGGATTGATCGGTCATAAGAGACTGGGTTTTTAAATATGGCAGGTTGAAAGATAATAAAAAAGAGGCAGTTGCAAAAAGCAAATTGAACAACAACTTACTTTTACAACTGCCCCAGAAATTACAACTTAAACCAAACTATTTTTTAGAAGCCGAAACTGATAATTTGATATTAACAGTTTTGCTGATCACCCAATCCGCAGGATTGTTTGGACCCTTATAATTCATTCCCCACTGGGTTCTGTCCACATCAAAATCGGCAAATGCTGTAACGGTATTTTCATTCACGCTGACTTTTGCCGGGAAACTTATATTTTTTGTACTGTCTTTAAGCGTAAGGTTGCCTTTGATTACATGGGTAGCATCCTTCAATTTATTGCTACTGTCTGCTGTAAACGGCTCTACTGCTGTAATGGCAAAGCTCGCATTAGGATACTTGGCCACATCAAAAAAGTCTGCGCTTTTTAAATGGCCTTCCAGGTCGCCTTTCGATTTAGGATCTGAAGCAAGGTCAATATTGTTCAATGAATTGATATCGATCGTAAAACTTCCACCCGTTAAAGCATTATTATTCACCAGCAGGCTACCGTCTTTCACCCGGAAAGTACCCTCATGAGATCCTGTAGGTTTAGAACCTATCCAGGTAACGGTGGTGGTGCTGTCAATCGTGTATGCAGTACCGGTAGATTCCACTACGGCCTGTGCCTCTGTGGTAGTGGCATGTTCAGAATTAGAATTACAAGCTGCCAGGAATGAAACAGCAGCGGCAAACATGAACAGTTTTTTCATTTGTATGTGTTTTTTTAATGAGGGGCAAAAATAATACAAATTCCTATTCGATGTTTAAACACTAAAAAATTATTTATAATATTCTTTGGCCGGAATTTTAAAAATGCGGCCTTTTTGAAATTCGAGGAACTCATTGTATTGGGCACTGTTGAGGTTTACCCAGTTCTGAAAAGCGGAGAGATTCTGCGCTGTTCCAAAAATCCACTGATTGTAGGCATCGAACAAACCTTCCCGCAGTAATTGCTGTTGGTAAGAGAACAGGCGATAATTGTATTTGCTATCGGCATTGGCAAACCAGTTTAGTATGAACCGGGTTCTTATCATGGTAAGCGACTCGGTATTGATGCCGCCACCTGCAACGCCCGATTGCTCGTTAAAAGACTTGAGCACGGCCCTTACAAACGGATTTTTGTCTGTTACCGATTTTTCCAGGTTGGCTTCGCTGTATAGTTTTTTATACCCGTCCAGTAGAATTTGTTTTATTTCAGGTGTTTTGG
>CBFGLL010000026.1:0-16886 GCA_965649585.1 uncultured Chitinophagaceae bacterium
GGTAAAAAAGATGAATACAATGTGCAGCCGATCCATGTGGATGTAAACCTGGTGGATGGATATGAATTGGATATTGAAGCATTTAAAAAATGGAAACCGGAGTTTGCGGACGCCGAATTTGTCTTTGAGGATGGAACTTTTTCTTTGTCATGCGCATTACCAGGGAAGGGAACTGCGGTTTACATCTGCGGTGCAGAAGTTGAAAAAATGTCTAAGTCGAAATACAACACGGTTAACCCTGACGAGTTATGTGAAAAATATGGCGCCGACACTTTTCGCATGTACGAGATGTTCCTTGGTCCGGTAGAACAAAGCAAACCATGGGACACAAAGGGCATAGAAGGTGTGCATCGTTTTTTAAGAAAACTATGGCGTTTATTTAATGATGATGTGAACGGAAAGATATGGACCGATGAAAAGGCAACAGACGCTGAGCAAAAAATTCTTCATCGCACTATTAAAAAGATAGAACACGATACGCAGCAGTTTTCTTTCAATACAGCTGTAAGTGCTTTCATGGTTTGTGTGAATGAATTGTCGGATGTGAAATGCCACAAAAAGGAAGTACTGGAAAAACTTTTGATCCTGCTCTCTCCTTATGCTCCACATATAGCCGAAGAACTCTGGAGCCAGCTGGGAAATGAGGGAAGTGTATTAGATGCAAACTATCCCGTATTAGAAGAAAAATGGCTGGTAGAAACCAACAAAGAATACCCGGTGAGTGTAAATGGAAAATTACGAACAACTATTTCGCTGTCGCTTGATATGGAACAACAACAGGTGGAAGAAAATGTATTGCAAAATGAAGTGATTCAAAAATGGCTGGAAGGAAAGCAGCCAAAGAAAATAATTTTTGTAAAAGGGAAGATGGTGAATGTGGTGGTGGGTTAGGTCATTAAACGCACCCGAATCGCTAAAGTTGTAATTTTGCCCCATGGCTACCAGCGTGTCAACAAATCTTTCCCGCATTTTAAAAAAGAATGAAAAGGAGTTTCATCCCATCATTAAAATCGATGGAAAAAAAGATCGTTTTCATGTGTTTGATTTTTCGGAACAAAACAAACAGATCCCAACAAAAGAAACGATTGCAGAAACCCTGAGTTTTTCTGAATGGGTGAATGATACCCTCATCTCCCAAAATGCCACTTATGGAATCGGCGGTTACAACGAAGACAGGGTGCTATATCGCCGCAGTGATTTGTTTGGGGGAAAGGAAGCCAGGTCTATTCATCTTGGCATCGACATTTGGGGGCCGGCCGGTACGCCGGTGTATGCGCCGCTAGGCGGTATGGTACATAGCTACAAGTTCAACGATAATTTTGGCGACTATGGAGCTACCATTATTTTGCTCCACCAATTGGAAACCATTTCCTTTTATACCTTATACGGCCATTTGAGCCTTGAAGATCTTTCCAAAGTACAGGAAGGCGCCTATATCAGCCGGGGACAGGTGGTAGGGCATTTCGGCAAGCCGGAAGAAAACGGGCATTGGCCGCCACACCTTCATTTCCAGGTAATTGAAGATATAGAATTTAAAGAAGGTGATTATCCCGGTGTATGCAAGCCGAGCGAAGCTGCCTACTACCTGCTCAACTGTCCCGATCCTACGCCCCTATTGGGCTTTGACCCGGCTACCATTGGATAAGCAATTCCAAAAATTCTTGTTTGCCATATAAATAAAACCTGCATATAAGCTGTACCTTTACCCGATATAATTTATAGATGGAAATTCAACCGGGTAGCCTGCTGGCAAGCGTTAACAATCCTGATGATCTCAAAAAATTAGGAAAAGATCAGTTACTGCAATTAAGTAACGAGCTTCGTCAATACATCATTGATGTGGTGAGTGTGCATGGCGGGCATTTTGGTGCCAGCCTTGGCGTGGTGGAATTGAGCGTTGCGTTGCATTATGTTTTTAATACTCCTTACGATCAATTGGTGTGGGATGTGGGCCACCAGGCTTATGGTCATAAGATCCTTACGGGGCGTCGGGATGTTTTTCCTACTAACAGGAAATATGGAGGGCTTAGTGGTTTTCCTAAACGCAGCGAAAGTGAGTACGATACCTTTGGGGTGGGCCATTCCTCCACTTCCATATCGGCAGCGCTTGGCATGGCGATGGCCAGTCACTACAAAGGTGAAAATGATCGTCAGCATATTGCGGTAATCGGCGATGGCGCCATGACGGCCGGCCTCCCTTTTGAAGCCATGAATCATGCGGGTGCGGAAAAAAGTAACCTGCTTATCATTCTCAACGACAACAACATGAGCATCGATCCCAATGTGGGTGCGCTCAAAGAATATTTAACCGATATCACCACATCACATACTTATAACGAGCTGCGGGATAATGTATGGAAAGCCCTTGGCAAATTGCCGATTGGCAAAAACTTTACCCGTGAGATGGCGGGCAAACTGGAGATGAGTCTCAAAGGCATGGTGAGTAAAAGCAGTAATCTTTTTGAAGCCCTCAACCTTCGTTATTTCGGACCCATCGATGGCCATAATGTTACCAAACTGGTAGATACATTAAATGACCTGAAAGATATCGCCGGGCCTAAAATTCTTCATATTAAAACGGTAAAAGGGAAAGGTTACGAACTTGCTGAAAAAGATCAAACACTTTGGCATGCGCCGGGGCTGTTTGATAAAGTAACCGGGCAGATAAAGAAAAAAGTATTCGACCTGCCGCAGCCCATGAAATACCAGGATGTATTTGGGTACAGCATCATTGAGCTGGCAGAAAAAAATGACAAGATATTTGCGATCACACCGGCCATGCCGAGCGGTTGCTCTTTAAAATACATGATGGCAGCCATGCCCGATAGGGCATTTGACGTGGGTATAGCCGAGCAGCATGCCGTTACCTTAAGTGCCGGTATGGCCACGCAGGGAATGAGGGTGTTCTGCAATATTTACTCTTCCTTTATGCAGCGGGCTTATGATATGGTGATTCATGATGTGGCCATTCAAAAGCTGCCGGTAATTTTCTGCCTCGACAGGGCGGGACTGGTGGGAGAAGATGGACCTACGCATCATGGTTGTTATGATATTGCTTACATGCGTTGCATTCCTAACCTGATTGTGAGTGCGCCTATGAACGAAAAAGAGTTGCGTAACCTCATGTACAGCGCTCAACTGGAATCTAACAAACTGCCGATTGTAATTCGTTATCCGAGGGGAGAAGGGGTGATGGCCGATCTGCAGAAAGATAATATGGCAACAAAATATCCCTTTGAAGAAATTGAAATAGGAAAGGGGAGGAAATTAAAGGATGGGGAAGAAATTGCTATTCTTTCTTTTGGTCACCCGGGAAATTTTGCTGCACAGGCCATAAGAGATATTCGTGCTGAAGGAATTAATCCAGCGCATTACGATATGCGTTTTGCCAAACCATTGGATGAAGCCATCTTGCACGAGGTATTTGGCAAATTCAACAAGATCATTACGATAGAAGATGGCACCATTATAGGAGGGTTTGGAAGTGCTGTGCTGGAATTTATGAATGAACATGGATACAAAGCCGATGTAAAGATCATGGGTATCCCCGATCGTTTGGTGGAGCATGGTACGCCTAAAGAACTCTACAACGAAATTGGACTGGATGCAAATGCTATTGCCGAACAATTGAGAGCGATGGCGGGGGTGAAGGTTGTTGTAAAATAGTTTCAACAGATAAATTTTTTAGAGAGCGGCCAGGGGCCGCTCTTTTTTATTATAACATTACCTGCTTTCCGCAACCGCCCCTCCAATTTGCCGTAGTACCACCCTTTGTAGCAAATAAATTAGCCCAAATTTTGTGCGGTGAATGCTGTGGAGCAGCTTCCACTTTAAAAAACGGGCGCCACCGAAAAGCCATATGAGTAGGGCATAAAAAATATTGTAAATGGAAAACAATGTATCACTCCATAGGGTGCTTAAAGCATCCCCTGAAAAACTATTCCGTGCTTTTACGGAACCCGCAGCAATGGCCACCTGGCTGCCACCATATGGATTTACCTGCACGGTGCACGAAATGAAATTTGAAAAAGGGGGCAGGTACCGCATGTCGTTTCAAAATTTTACAACGGGGCACAGCCATTATTTCGGCGGGGACTATGTTGAAATAAAAACAAACGAGTTTTTAAAATATTCAGATGAGTTTGAAGATCCAAACCTGCCGGGAGTGATGACCACATCTGTGTGGTTGAAAAAACTGGCTTTTGGTACAGAGCTGAAAATATTGCAGGAAAATATACCTGCGGCTATTCCGGCAGACATGTGTTACCTCGGCTGGCAGGAATCATTGGAAAAACTGGCCAAACTGGTTGAGCCGGAAATTCCGGACGCCTGATCCGAGCCAAAAAAAGGCGGAAGTGAGCGGGTACCTGTTAGTGTTTCTCACCTGAACGAAATGCTTCTTTAGTTTTCGGTAATTTCGACGCATTATCTGATGGTTTAAACTTCAGGAAGAATGAAGGGTCATAATTTCCGTTAACAAAGTTTATGAGATATTTTTTTTCATTTCTCCTGGTAATTGTTTTTGCAAGGGCAGGTGCTCAGTCCATTTATTTTCCGCCGTTGGTGGGCAATACATGGGATACTACCAGCCCCGCAAGCTTAGGCTGGTGTACCAACAGGATCGATTCGCTGTATAATTTCCTGGCGCAAAAAAATACAAAGGCATTTATTGTTTTAAAAGATGGGAAGATCGTGCTGGAACGGTATTTCGGAACATTTACCGCAGACAGCAGCTGGTACTGGGCTTCAGCCGGCAAAACCATCACGGCTTACCTGGTGGGGAAAGCAAAAGAGCAGGGCTATCTTTCATTATCGGATTCTACTTCAAAATTCATCGGGCAGGGCTGGACCAGCCTCACCGCACAACAAGAAGGCAAAATAACTGTTCGTCACCAGCTTACTATGACAACTGGGCTGGATGATGGAGTTGCAGATGTGCATTGCACTGATCCCGCATGTTTGCAATACCTGGCTGCTCCCGGCACGAGGTGGGCTTATCATAATGCCCCCTATACTTTATTGGAGGCGGTGCTTACCAATGCCAGTTCGCAGAACATTAATGTGTACACACAAAATGTTTTGAAAAGCCAAACGGGGATGACGGGACTCTGGTTGACCGTTGACTTCAACAATGTGTATTACAGCAAACCAAGAAGCATGGCCCGCTATGGCATTCTTTTGCAGAACAGGTTTAAATGGAATAACACGGAACTGCTGAGCGATCAGAATTATATCGACGAGATGTTCAACTCTTCCCAGGAACTGAATTATGCTTATGGATATCTTACCTGGCTCAATGGAAAAGGTTCTTTTATGGTGCCTTCTTCGCAGTTGAAATTGCCAGGGTCTTATGCACCTGCTGCACCCATCGATATGTATGCAGCCATTGGTAAAAATGGACAGATATTAAGTGTTGCTCCGTCGAAGGGTTTGGTTGTTGTGAGAATGGGGGAAGATCCCGCAGGTGGAGATGTTCCCTTTACCCTCTGTGATGAAATATGGCAAAGGCTGAATTACGTGATTTGTAATTCCACTCCCCCAAAAACTTATACGTTCGTGGGTTCAGGCAACTGGACAAGTGCTGCCAACTGGATGAATGGAGAAATTCCTCCCGCTGTTCTCCCTGCCGGTGACCAGGTAGTAATTTACCCCTTCGGAAACAACGAGTGCATACTGAATGTACATCAAACCATCAGCAGCGGGGGCAAAATTCATGTTGTTGGCGGCAAAAGGATGAGGATCACAGGTAGTTTGGTTATCGATTAAACTGCGGTTGGCTTCTTTAACTTTTTTCTTAAAATATTTTGTGGAAAGTCTCCCGTTTAGCTTCTCATATCTCCATCAACTGTTCATCCATGAGATCGCTACTCCAAATTTCTGCACTGCTGCTTATAACTGCAGCCGCTACTGCTGCCTATATTTATTTCAAGACGGAAGATAGGTCCCCCATTTCATTGGTAAATTTCAAAGGCACCGGTAGATCGGTCGCAAAAAAAGAGAAAGATGCCAAAGAACTTGTTATGAAACGGTTGAACGGCGAGGCAGAAAACCTGGAAAGCTATGCAAGCAGGAATGGTTACAATGAAAAAGTCAGCTTTTTGGTAGACATGAGCCTGCACAGCGGTTCGGAACGCTTCTTTGTATTCAATATGGAGAAAGACAGTATTGAACTTGCCGGATTAGTTACACATGGATATGGTTCCATCAGTTCATCGGGGTTGAAATTTTCCAATGTTCCCGGCAGTAATGCTACTTCGCTGGGTCGTTATAAAATTGGGAAAAATTACATGGGACGTTTCGGGCTTGCCTACAAATTACATGGCCTCGATAAAACGAATGATAAGGCTTTCGAAAGATTTGTGGTGTTGCACGCACACGATTGTGTGCCGGAGGCTGAAGTGCCGTATTCCATTTGCGAAAGCCAGGGCTGCCCAACGGTATCACCCGCATTTCTGCAAACTCTGAAGCGGTATATAGACGGTTCCCAAAAACCAATCCTCCTCGAGATCTACAAATAAAAAAAGCAGCCTTACGGGGCTGCCTGTCTATTCCAAAATGTATATTAAGATCGGCTAACAGCTTTTCACAAATACATGTGAAGCCTGCAGGCCTACAGAATGTTTGTCGAGAATGAGGTTAAGTCCTTTTGAAACACCTTTTAAATTTTTGATACCGGCCTTGTACCATTTAATGATCGTTTTTTCGAGGAATACAATATTTTTCAGCAATACACTAATATTCTTTTGATTTGTAAAGAGGTGAGTGGTGTGCAGCATTTCCTGCCCGCTTGTTTCTTCTACTTCAAATTTTTCACCGCATAAGCTGCTGAACACTTCATTAAGTTCTGCGATGTTCATTTCACTTTCTTCCGCTTTTTGTTCAAAGTAGTTTTTGAGATGTTCTTCTTTTACATGGAAGGCCGCCTGTTCAAATGCGATCATGCGCTCGTAATTGGCTCTCATGAGGTTTCTCAGTTCGTTGATGGCTATTGTGTTGTTGTTCATACAGGTGTGTTTGGTGGTTAGGTTATATTGATTATTGAACTAATTGTTTTGCTACGGCTATTACTGATACTACCATCAGCCCCGCATGTTTAATGCTCATCCAGTACTCCGGAACAGCATTCATAGCAAAGGCATCTGCCACGCACATCACCTTCTTAGCTAGATTTTTTTGACTATTCATGTTGTTTGCTTTGGTAGTAATAATTGAAAAACTGTGCCAAGTCATTTTCAAGTAATAAAAACCCACTCAAAAGGCGGATATTGCTGTGGAATTTGTGGAATTGCTTGCTCGGCTGTGGTAATTTTAGTCATAAAAAAAGCAGCCCCCGGGGGCTGCTTCCATTTGTAGTTACTATTCGAACTGTTAGTTCAGTACTGCCCAATCCTCCTGGGTTAAAGTGGTGGACTGGTCCTCCTCCCTGTTTTCATTGAATTCTAAAATGAAATTATTTCTTCCTTCTCCTACCAGCAGGGTCATGTATTTCTGCTGCACCAGTTCCAGCATATTGAGGAAGATGAAGATGGCATGAATGCGGTTTTCGCACACGTCAAATATTTTTTCGAATGACAGGGTTTTTTCTCTTTGCGTTATATCCAGCATATACTCCCTGATGCCTTCCATGGTATAATCGTACTGGATAACGGTATGAACCGGGCGGTTGTTTTTTTCCTGGATCCTCTGCACCACTTTTTCAAATGCCTTCATCAGTTTGAAAAGGGTCACTGTCTGAATTTCGGTTCCCTCGCCAGCTTCCTCGCCGATGGCTGCCAGTTCTTTTTGCAGGTTGCCTCGCTTTATCATCATCATCCGTTCTTCTTCCATCTGCGCCATGCGGGCAGATGCTTCCTTGAATTTTTTGTACTCCAGTATCTTATCAATCAGTTCCTGGCGTGGATCAATTTCATTGCCCTGTGCATCCAGTTCTTTGCGGGGCAACAGCATTTTGGCTTTAATGCGCATGAGCGTGCTGATGAACAAAATAAACTCACTGCTGAGTTCAATATTCAATTTTTCCTGCTCATGTATATAATCCAGGAAATCGTTGGTGATTTTGGTGATGGGAATATTATAGATATCGAGTTCATCTCTTTCTATAAAAAACAATAACAGGTCAAACGGACCTTCAAACTGGTCTAACTTAATTTGGTAACTCGTCGGGTTCACAATAATCGGTTTGGTGAGGGCGCCTGTATAAATGTGCGCCGGCGGTAAAAATATAGGAAAAAGCCTTGCAGATTTTTGGCTGCAAGGCTTTGTGGATAACCGCTTAAAAACTGTTGAAACAGTAGGTAGAGGCTATTTGAGGAAATATATTTACTTTTTATAATTGGCGAAGTTATAAGCGAAGCCTACCCCCATTAATTGTAAAACCTGGGGTGCAGGACCTTTGCCGGGTTCCACATTGGCAATATCATCATCATAAATAAGATCAACCTGTAGGTTTAAATTGATATAGTTGGTAATTTTTGCGGTAAGCATATTTGTCCAAAAAAAGTCTATGTTTTGAGGGTTATGTTTATAATTAGAGAAAAGATCCAGTTTCGATTTAAAACTGGCGGCCTTCCTGATCGCTTTTAAATAATTCACTGAACCAAAAGCACCCAGTTCGCTTTTCACTGTTTTGCCTGCATCAAACCCATACTTCGTAAAAGCAAGTTGTTTATCGCTTACAAGGATCCATCTTGCCGTTACGGGTGAAATAAAAAATGAAATGTCGGCATTGGGTTTATAATCGAGGCCCGGTGATAACAAGATATAAGCAGGCGCAAAAGTTTTGGAAGTGAGCACGGCACTGTCGGCATTGTTGACGTCTTTCAGATAACTGTATCCATTGGCAAACTGCGAGCGCAGGTTAAACAGGGCAGCAGCATTCCATTTTTTACCTAATGCATAACCATATTTAGAAAGCAGGTCAAGCCTGTCTGTGGCTTTGCGGGTTCCGAGGCTGGTAGTTTTTACGATTCCGTAGGCAAGGTCGAGGCTGTTATCCCAGGAATGTTTGTCTTTTTTATAAAATGCAAAGAGATTGAGCAGGCTGTTTACAGACAAGGAAAACTTATCGCCACCCGCACTCCAGTTGCTTAAAGTTCCCTGGTTAAGGTTCAATCCAAAATTGCCTCCTGTTTTCCAGGTTTTAATGATGGTATCGCCTGCCTGTTTTTTGATTTGTTTCTCACTGTCTTTTTTCAGGTCTTTTACCTGCCCGTCCTGGGCAGCGGCCCAGAGGCAGGTGCATACGGATATTGAAAGGAAAAGTTTTTTCATAACACTGCTTTTAGGTTAAACAAAAAAGCGGCTCTCCAAACCAGGGAGCCGCTCATAAAATTATCCGGAAAAATATTATTTTCTTCTCAATTCATCCCTGATCTCCATTAATAACTGGTCGGTGCTGGAAGGGCCGGCCGGGGCTTCATCCGGTTTCTTATTTACCTTGTTGGCTACTTTTACCAGCCAGAATAGTACAAAGGCAATAAAGATGAATTTAATGATAGCAGCTATGAACTTACCGATCTTCACCGTGCCCCACATGAGTTTATCAATATCTTCCACGCCGGCCTGTTCCAGCATGGGTGTAAGTAGTAATGGTGTGATAACATCATCAACAAGCGATGTAACGATAGCGCCAAAGGCTGCGCCGATAATTACTGCCACTGCCAGTTCAACAACGTTGCCCTTTAAGGCGAAAGCTTTAAATTCTTTTAAAAATCCCATGATGGTAGTTTTTGGTGAGGGAATAATGTGATACCAATGTAAATAAATATCAAAGAAAAAAAACATTTTTATGGGAGATTTTATTCACCCAACTTTGCAGGCTAAATAAAATAGTTTGAATAATAATTGGGGAAACTGGGGCTTATTCGTGTTGCTGTCTATCATTTGGGGCAGCAGTTTTATTTTAATGAAACTGGGTTTACAGGGACTCAGCAGTTTCCAGGTGGCATCTATCCGGATTATTTCTGCCGGGCTGGTATTACTGCCCATGGCAATAGTAAGCCTGCGGGTGATCCCTAAAAAGCTGATGTGGTACGTGTTTTTTTCGGGAACACTCGGTAGTTTACTGCCCGCCTATCTTTTTTGTATGGCTGAAGAAAAAGTTGACAGCGGTCTTGTAGGAGTTCTTAACTCACTTACGCCCATTTTTGTGATCATTTCCGGGGCATTGTTTTTCCAGGCCAGGGCGGCTTTTAATAAAGTGCTGGGAATTTTTATTGCATTGGCGGGTTCAGTGCTGTTATTCTTTTTTCAACCCCGGTTTTCAGAAGGCCATCATTTATTACAGATCATGTACGTATTGCTGGCGACGGCTTTTTATGGGTATAATGTAAATATGGTGCATCGGCACCTTCGGCATATTCCCTCCATCCGTATAGCAGCGGTTGCTATGCTGCTCAATTCTATCCCTGCAGCAGTGGTGCTGTTTTTAACGGGGTATTTTAATGAACGCTTGTTTACAGCAGAAGTGCTGGTGGCTACCGGTTATGCTGCCATCCTTGGCATCTTCGGCACTGCTATCGCCACCGTATTTTTTTATATGTTGTTGAAGAGAGCCGGTTCTATTTTTGCTTCCATGGTTACCTATGGTATTCCCATCGTGGCGTTGCTGTGGGGAGTGCTGTACGGGGAAGAAGTAGGATGGAAACAGGTAATGGGTATGGCAGTTATTTTATTGGGCGTGTGGGTAGCCAACAGGAAATGGAAAGAAAAGGAAGTGGTAGAATAATGGTTATTTGAAAAAAATGATCTGGTCCTTGTTTTCGTTAATCACCGCCTTGGTTCCCAATAATTCCTTTCCTCTTTTATCATAAAATTTCAGGTGCATCGTATCATTCCTTAGTTCAAACTTACCGGGATAACGGGTGTTTTTTACGCTGTCAAACAACTGCCGGTAAAAATCAAAAAAGCCATTTTCCTTGATATCAAAATGGGCATCGTTCATATCTGCCACCGACACAAAACTGCGGGTGATCATGCTGGCGTCAAAAGCGGCTTTGTCTTTACGGAATTTTGCCGCAGGCGAACAGGAATATACTGAGGCAGCTATCATCCATATAATAAAAATGTATTTGAACATATCGGCTTGGTTGTATTACAAAAATAAGGATGTTGTAGTAACCCCGACAGCGGCTTACAGCCCTGTCGGCGGTTGTAGAAGATCTTTATTAATCTAAATTACATTGTTCCCCAACAGCTGTCGGGGCGTAAACCGCTGACAGGGTCAGATGCTGAAATTAAACCGCTGTCGGGGCATCAAGCCGCTGACAGGGTTTTGCTAAAAAAACTTCCCAGCTAATTTTTTTAAACAGCCGCCACCGCTTACCTTTGCGGCTCAAAATTACATCTTATATATTTTAAATATTTGTTATGGCCAATACAGGTAAAGTAAAATCCATCATCGGCGCCGTTGTTGACGTGCAGTTTGATAATGATTCGAAGCTTCCCGAAATCTTAAACGCATTGGAACTGACCCGTGAAAATGGTGATAAACTGGTGCTGGAAGTACAACAACATTTGGGAGAAGACAGCGTAAGAACAATTGCGATGGATGGTACCGAAGGCCTGGTGCGTGGAACCAAAGTAATTGATACTGGTAAGCCGATCGCTATGCCAACAGGTGACGCTATTAAAGGTCGTTTGTTTAATGTAACAGGCGATGCCATTGATGGTTTGCCCCAGGTAAGCAAAGAAAATGGTCGTGCTATCCACGCTAAGCCCCCGATTTTTGAAGACCTGAGTACAGCCAACGAAATTCTTTATACAGGTATTAAAGTAATTGACCTTATTGAGCCATATGCAAAAGGTGGTAAGATCGGTTTGTTTGGTGGTGCAGGTGTAGGTAAAACCGTATTGATCCAGGAGTTGATTAACAATATCGCAAAAGCATATAGCGGTTTATCAGTGTTTGCCGGTGTGGGAGAAAGAACACGTGAAGGAAATGACCTGATGCGTGAAATGATTGAAGCAGGCATCATGAACTATGGTGAGAAATTTAAACATAGCATGGAAGAAGGCGGATGGGATTTGAGTTCAGTTGACCTGGAAGGGTTGAAAGAATCAAAAGCAACCTTTGTTTTCGGACAAATGAACGAGCCGCCAGGTGCACGTGCCCGTGTTGCCTTGAGTGGTTTGACTTTAGCAGAATATTTCCGTGATGGTGATGGCGAAGGACAAGGTAAAGACATCCTTTTCTTCGTAGATAATATCTTCCGTTTTACACAGGCAGGTTCCGAGGTATCGGCATTGCTTGGTCGTATGCCATCAGCGGTGGGTTACCAACCAACACTTGCTACAGAAATGGGATTGATGCAAGAGCGTATCACTTCTACAAAAAATGGTTCGATCACTTCTGTACAGGCCGTTTACGTACCTGCGGATGACTTGACCGATCCGGCTCCTGCAACAACCTTTGCTCACCTTGATGCTACAACGGTATTGAGTCGTAAGATTGCGGATCTTGGTATCTATCCTGCGGTGGATCCACTGGATTCAACCTCCCGTATTCTTACTCCATTAATCGTGGGTGAAGAACATTATAATACTGCCAATAAAGTAAAATTAATTTTACAACGTTATAAGGAATTACAGGATATCATCGCTATCCTTGGTTTGGATGAATTGAGCGACGAAGATAAACTGGTTGTGAGTCGTGCACGTAAAGTACAGCGTTTCTTATCTCAACCATTCTTTGTGGCTGAGCAGTTCACAGGTTTAAAAGGTGTACTGGTTCCAATTGAAGATACCATCCGTGGTTTCAATGCCATTATGGACGGTGAAGTAGATGATTATCCTGAAGCAGCATTTAACCTGGTAGGTACTTTGGAAGATGCTATTGAAAAGGGTAAGAAGTTGATGGCGGCGGCGCAGGCTTAAAAAAAGTACTGAGTACTGAGTACTTAGTATTGAGACAAGAACATTCAAAGCCCAAAATTTTGTGAGATGGGGATGCATAATTTTAGAGAGTTGAAGATTTGGCAGCGCTCGATGAATCTTGCAGAACAGATTTACCGGTTAACGCTCGGTTTTCCCAGGGATGAAATGTTTGGATTAAGTCACCAGCTAAAAAAATGTGCGATATCTGTGCCTTCAAATACATCAGAAGGAGCTGGTAGAGGAACCAATCCCCAGTTCAAACATTTTTTGGAGATTGCAATGGGTTCCTGTAATGAAATTCAGACGCAGGTTGAACTGGCGTTTAGGTTTAACTACATAAAAAAAGAACAGGCTGATAAATTAATTGACGAAACGTTCCAGGTGTATAAGATGATACTTTCTTTCTATAATACACTTTCGTGATACGGATCGCAGTCTTGGTACTAAGTACTAAGTACTAAATACTGACAAATATGACATTAGAAATTCTTACTCCGGAACGTAAAATATTCAGTGGCGAAGTGTACGGTGTACAATTGCCGGGTATAGCAGGTGCTTTTGAAGTACTCGAAAAACACGCACCCCTGGTGAGTGCATTAAAAGAAGGTAAAATGAAGATCCTGAAGGATAAAAACAATTTCAGTTTTTATACTATCCAGGGTGGATTTGTAGAAGTACTCAACAACAAAGCAACTGTGCTTGTAGAAGGTGCGGTAGAGATATAATTATAACCCTACAACTGTGAGCCCCCGGTGAAAATCGGGGGCTTTTTATTTAAAATTGTTTTTTGATTTTTAAATAACTCCAGGCGAAAATAGGGAGGAACAAAAGCATAACAAATGACCATACTCCCGGTAGCAGAAAGGAAGTGATTGCGAAAAATAAAACCAGGTACACCGGGTACGCTACAAACAACACAGCAACAAAAATCGAATCATAATGGTCATTACCCCGTCCATATTTTTCTGCCATGGATTTTGCAAAAAAGTACAAGGGAAAATGGGTGATCAAAGCGATCAATGCGGGGATAAACAACAGGATCTTTTTCCATGCAGGAATTTTTACTTCAAAAATTTCTTTTTGTTTTGCCACATCTGCTTTGTCTATTTCATACACCAGTGGCCGCAGTTCTTTTTCCAATAAACTGTTGAAAGAAATGACCGATCTGCCAAAGCCGTTTTCCTTCTCTATGTTTTCTTTTCCGAAAATATTGCCGAATAAAAGATGGATGTTTTTATCATAAGACCGAAAGCTGCTGTAGTTGATACCCGTTGGTAAAATTTTAAGATCTATTCCTTCATTCCAGCTGCTGAGTGCCAACCTTGCCGTTCCTTTTTTCAACGGGCGCAGATGCCATTCATTAATACACCTGCCTTCGCTGAAGATGAGTACGATCCCATTATTCCTGAAAATCTCCTTGCAGGCATCAAATGTGCTGTAATTGTGTTCCATATTCTCTACGCCTTCGCTCGTGCGGTACACAGGGTACATGTTCAGTGATCTTAAGATGCGGGCATAGAATTTATTTTTAAAAGCATCTCCTCTGGCCAGTGAATACACGGTCTTTTTTAAAAGCGTGGCAATGATGATGGCATCTAAAAAAGAATTGGGATGGTTGCAGGCGATGAGTAAAGGGCCCTGCAGATTGAACACCCCTTTATTGTTCGTGTGCAGGCGCCGGCAATAGAGCCAAAAACCCAACCGGGCCGGTATCTTAAGAAGTTGATAAAGCAAGAGAAAAAATGCTGGTTCGTATAAAAATAAGGTTTTTGATGCTGAGTGGTAAGATCAGCAGTATTTTACCTGCTAAAAAATGGATAAGCGAAACAGCGCTCTACCGTGTTTTTTTGTCTTGACGAAAACCGGGTTCATGAAAAAATATATGCTGCTCATTCCTGCTATCCTAATCGCTTTGGTAGCGAACGCACAGTCACCCTGCGGTTCTAATCCTATCTATCGCCAGCTCGATTTTTGGGTAGGAGAATGGGAAGCTTTCAATAAAAAGGGCAACAAAGCCGGCGATAGCAAAATCCTTATCATCCTCGATAGTTGTATCGTGCTGGAAGAATGGACAAGCGCAAAGCAACAACGTGGATTTACCTATGCAGGCAAAAGTTATAATACCTACAATGCAAACAGCAACCAATGGCAACAAACCTGGGTGGATAATGTTGGTGGCAGCACGGCCTATTTAAAAGGCAGGTTGGTCAATGGCACCATGGTTTTTGAAACATGGCCCCAAAAACGTGCTGGCGACAGCATTACCATTCAAAAACTCAGTTTTTTCAACCTGGGTCCGGATAAAGTGCGGCAGCTATTTGAGATCAGTCATGATAACGGCAACACCTGGACGCCAACAGTGGACCTGGAATACAGGAGGAAATCTAAGTACTGAGTATTTAGTACTGAGTACTTAGACAGCACTATAATTTTTTTAAGCCTTTAATTGCTGCTTTATCCGCCGCAGGGTAAATACTGATAGCATATCCGCCGGCCTCCGCAGCCCACTGCCTGAGTTTAGATTTTTTGGTGACTACATATTTTTTGATCTCGTATGCCTGTGGATTGGTTTTATAATGTGTTGCTTTTGTATCGCTGTACACCGTAGCAATATAATTTTTACCGGCATCCAAAAAATCAAAATTAATTGTACTGGTTCTTCCGCCGGGCACACCTGTTACATTACCTACAAACCAGTTGTTGGTTCCTTTTGCTTTGCGTGCTGCGGTAATATAAGCACCCGGTTCTGCTTCCAGGTATTTACTGTCATCCCAGTCTACCGCAACATCTTTTATAAACTGAAAGGCATCTAAAAACTTATTGTAGGTCTCCGGTAGATCTGCCGCCATCTGTAACGGGCTGTACAAGGTTACGTACAAAGCCAGTTCCTGGGCTATGGTAGTGTTTACGTGTGAGTTGTTGTTTGGGTTGTACTTCTTTATATCTTTCTCAAACAAGCCGGGCGTATAATCCATCGGCCCGCCGATCAATCGCATAAACGGGAGCAGGGTGGTATGGTTGGGCTTGCTGCCACCAAATGCCTGGTATTCTCCACCACGGGCACTTTCGTTACCTATCATATTCGGCCATGTTCTGTAAATACCGGTTGGCCTCACGGCTTCATGCGCATTTACCATGATCTGTTTTTTGGCCGCTTCTTCAATCACATATTGATAATGATTGATCATCCACTGGTTGTAATGATTCTGGCCTTTGGGTAAAATATTGCCGACGTAACCTGTCTTCACCGCATCATATCCATTGGCTTTCATAAAATCGAAAGCTGCAGGCAACTGGCGCTCGTAATCTCTCACCGCACCGGAGGTTTCATGGTGCATGATCATCTTAACGCCCTTTCTTTTTGCGTAATCCCTGATGGCAGGCAGATCAAAATCAGGGTAGGGTTTGGTAAAGCTGAATACATTTTCTTTGTTTTGTCCAAACCAGTCTTCCCAACCTTCGTTCCATCCTTCCACCAGCACGCCATCAAAACCATGCTTTGCAGCAAAATCAATATAATATTTTACATGTGCTGTGTTGGCGGCATGTGTACTGTTTGGTTTTAGTTTGGTAAAGTCGGTGATACCGATCTTAATGGATGGTTTTCCTTCGGGATTATCTACACCATTGCCGGTAAAACTGATACCATCTGTATACGACCAGGTGCTTTTGCCCGTGATCATTTCCCACCACACACCAATATATTTCACCGGTTTTATCCAGGAAACATCTTTGATCTTACTTGGTTCGTTTAGGTTCACCGTAATGTTGGATGCAAGAATATCCCTCGCATCATCGCTTACCATCACCGTTCTCCATGGCGTGCCAAAGGGTGTTTGCACGTGACCTTTGGTGGCAAGGTTCAATGTAGTGGTAAGTTTTGATTCACCCGCCGATTTGTTGATATAAGTATCCGGAGTAAGAAAAGATTCAAACACAAAATTTTTATCATCCAGGTTCAAATGCATGCAGGAGTAATTGATGAGGGCCGCTTCATGTATGTTGATGTAAAT
>CBFGLL010000027.1:0-16448 GCA_965649585.1 uncultured Chitinophagaceae bacterium
TCGTAACGCACATCAAATTCTGCCCAGGTGCCACCGTTGTTAGAAGTGTTTTGCAGCAAAGGGGCCAACCTGTCCATCGACCTTGCAAATTTTGCATCTTCCGTTTCCCCTGCTTCAAACTCCTGCCACACAGCGATGAAATCCGCTGCCTGCTCTTTGGGCAGGAGGCCGAAAATACGCCGGGCAGCCAACAGTTCTTCTTCCGTATTAGTGTGATTTTTCGTGCTGTCGTAAATAAAAGTATCACCTGCATCAATTTCTACAATGTCGTGGATCAAGAGCATTTTCAATACTTTTAAGATATCGATGGGTTTATTGGAATGTACAGCCAGTACGATTGACATCATAGCAAGATGCCAGCTATGTTCTGCATCATTTTAGTGGCGATCGCTGTTGAATAATTTCGTTTTGCGCTGGATGTATTTGAGCTTGTCGATTTCTTTTATAAAAGAGATCTGTTGTTCCAGGTGTTCTGTTGCCATTGTTATCCCAATTGAAGTAGCGGTAAAGGTAACAACTGTGTGGTTTATCATGTTAAAAGTGGCAGGCAGGATAACTTAAATTTTCCTTTTAAATTCATTTATGGCTAAATACTTGGAGTAGTATTTTAAACATGGATCATGATAGATGAAATATTATTGGATGTACAGGAATTTGCCGCTGAGGCCCATAAAGGCCAACGAAGGAAATATGCGGACGAAGATTATATTTTTCATCCCATCAGGGTGAGCAGCACCTGCAGAAATGTGAACGGTTCCCTGCCGGTATTGGCTGCAGCCTTGCTACACGATGTGGTGGAAGATACAGAAGTGAATAATGAGCGCTTACAAATATTCCTGCAGCAGGTAATGAGCGAAAAAGATGCTGAGGCTACATTCAACCTGGTGAAAGAATTAACGGATGTTTATACAAAAGATGCATATCCAGACCTGAATCGCCGACAAAGAAAGGAAGAGGAGCATCTTCGCCTTGCGAAAACCTCACAGGATGCGCAAACCATAAAGTACGCCGACATCATCGATAATTGCCTCGACATTGCTGATAGTGGAGATGATTTTGCTCCCAAATTTTTAATGGAATGTAAATCCCTGTTGAAAAAAATGGATAGGGGAGATGCTGGTTTGCGGCAGCAGGCAATGGAAGTTGTTGAAATGGGCCTGCGCAAAATAGGCTCCAACTGATCGTCACAAATCAAATAGCCACTTTAATACGTTTCCGGTAAAGGGTTGCGGCAGTTGCTCAAGTCCATTACCATCTCCTATAAAAAATATTTTAGCGGTGGGATGATCGAGGGTCCCCATAGCAGCGTAGCCTGGTGCAGCGGTGCTACTGTTTACATAACCGAGCACTGTTACGTTGTGGGGATTTGGTTGCAACAAAACGGAACCGGCGATGTACGGAATGTGGGTTACATTCTGCGTAATAGCATGTCCCTGCACTGGCATTATAGTTCCCGTAACACTACCCGAAAAAAATAGCCCCAATTTTGCGCTGAGGGCATCATTGCTGCTGTTTTGCAGATGGTCGTTTATTAATAATAACGAAGTGTTGCGGTTTAAAAAAGAATCGTAGGCCAGCAACTCTTCGTTACTGTAGGGGAAAAATGCAGTGGCTCTTATTAGCTTTTTATAATTTTTCAACAGCTCCCAACTTACAATCGTTCCCCGCGGTAGTTCATGAACGGCAAAGCCCCGGGCCCGCATCAAATTTGCCAAAGCTGTACCCTGGTGCCATTGGGTGGGAGAATAAGTGCCCGCTTGCGGATACCACCATAAGCCACCATCTTTGGAGGCATCAACCAATATAATGCTATCATAATTGGTAGCGGGCGCTGTACTAATGGGAACATTATTATTTGGTATTTCCTGTTGCGGCTGCCAGGGCTTTAGCTCTTCGGCGCCATTACATGAAGCAAAATGTACATTAAGGGCTAGTAAAAACATAATGCCTATCCATTTCATAACGCAAAATTTTATAAGTGGAAAAGTGCCGTGAAGCACTACGGTAACCTTAAATCCGGAATATAAAAATTTGTTACCGGGTTATAAAAGAGGAGGATTAAGACTGCTTGCTATTGTGGTGTGCCGGAGTTTTCCGTTGTAAGGGGGATGAAAAAAGTAAATTCTGCACCTTTTCCTTTTTCACTCACAATTTCTATATAGCCATTATGTTCGAGCACAATGGAATGGGCGATGAACAATCCAATGCCAAAACCGGCGATCTTGCTTTCTACTTTTCCTTCAACACGGTAGAACCGGTCGAACACTTTTGAATGTTCCTTTTTATCGATGCCAATGCCGTAGTCTTTTACACTAACAGCAGCATATTTATCATCTTTTTTGAAGATGCGGATATCTATCTTCCTGCTTTCTGGCGCATATTTTATAGCGTTGCTTATAAAATTGGTGAGTACTTGTCCAAGTTTGTCTGCATCAGCTTCCACAGTACAGTAATCGTCTTCATTAATGCGTATCTGGTACTGTGGGTTTATGAAGCTTGTATCGCCTACAACAGAATGCACCAAAGCATTCAGATCGGTGCTTGTTTTAATGATACCCAGTCGCCCTTTTTCAATACGGCCAAAATCCAGCATTTCTTCTATGAGGCCTGTAAGTTGACGCACCAGTTTATTTACCCGGGAAAGAGAAGATTCCAGGAATTCCCGGCTGATAGTTCCCCCCTGTTCTGACTGTAATTGCATCAACAGGAATTGAACGTAGCCCTTGATGGATGTGAGCGGCGTTTTAAGCTCATGGCTGAACATGTTCACAAAATCACTTTTGCGCTGCTCCTCTTCTTTAAAATGCTGGATGTCGATGGTTGATGCCACCCACATTCTTACTTCGCCCTCTTCATCAAGCAATGGAGACGACTCCGCAAGGTGCCAGATATATTTTCCTTCTTTGTTACGGAATCTTAATTCAGTTACCCGGGGAGATTTTGTAAGGTTACCCGCTTTCACTTTTTCCATATACGCTTCTATCTCGTCGGGGTGCATCATTTTATGGTATCCAAATGACTTCAGTTCTTCAAAACTCATCCCGGCAAAATCAAGCCATTGTTTATTAAAAAACGTTACCTCGCCCTGGGGCGTGCCGTTGCTTACCTTTACGGGCAACATATCTGCAAGGTGTCGAAAATGTTTTTCACTCTCTTCCACCTGTTTGCGTGCCTGTACATGATCTGTGACTTCGTATACGAAGACCAGTACACCCAATACCTCACCGCCTGCATTTTTACGAGGCTGGTAAGTGAATGTAAAGTAGCGCTGCTCAGAAACGCCAGTCCTGGCATTTTCCAGAACCACGGGTGTTTCAGTCATTGAAACTGTTTCGCCGGTAACCAAAAGATCCCGAAGCATAGTCTCAATTGGCTGACCTTTCAATTCGGGCAAGGCTTCAAACAGTGGCATGCCCTGCAATTGGCGATTGGGTAATAATTTTTGGTAAGCAGGGTTCAGGAATTCAAATACAAGATCCTGGCCCGTGAGAACGCAAATGCCCTCAGGAGCTTCCATAATAAAATCGTGCAGGGTCTTTCTCTGCAACTCGGTTTCTTCCCGGGATGCAGCGAGTTCCTTATTTGTTAGCTCGTATTGCTGGTTGGCATTCACTAAATTTTTATTCAGTTCCTCAATGGTAACCATCGTTTCAAAACGATCCGTAATATCTTTAGCTGTATTTAATATAATATAGCTGCCATCTTCCATGGCTACGGCCTTATACACAAAATCAAAATAATATAGTTGCAACTTACCATCTACTTCCAGGTGCACTGGCATATCCCTGGCTTCATAATCTGTTCCAGTGCGGATACATTCTCTCAGAATATCGATAAAGGGTTGGTTCCTTAGTTCCGGTAGTGCATCATACATCTGCTTTCCTATCACCGACTCATTCTTGCCCCAAACTTTCAGCATAGCTTCATTGGCAGCCACAATGGTTACATCATCACCTGCATAAATACCAGTGGGTACGGGGGAAAATGAGAGAATTCTGAGAAGCTGATCTCGGGAGAGACTACCGTCGTTGAAGTAAGGCATGCAGTGTAGTTAAAAGAGAAACCAACAAATTTACAAAAAGTCCATAAAGCATAGCAGCGTAAAACTGCTTTTTTTTAAAAGATCCCGGATATATATGTGAGGTGAGGAGCAATCTTTTTATCAGGTATTTAGCACCTTTTATGTAAAATTTATTGCATTCGGGCGTTTTAAACCGGCATACGCAATATGTTTGTACAAGCAATGGCAGTTCATCTTTTAATTTGATTATATATGTTCTCCTACAAAAAAACAATCGGCTTCCTGGCCATCATCGGCCTTGCCATTATCAGCACTGCTTCTACCATGAGGGGCAATAAGTATAAAAATTTGCAGGTGCTACCAAAAGATATCTCGGAAAAACAATTGGATAGCCTAATGAACTCCTATAACAAAGCATTAAAAGTGTCTTGCGATTTTTGCCATACCAAAGCAAAGAAAAACCCGCTGAGTCTTTTGCCTTCAACCGATGAACTGGATTATGCCCTTGATATGCCTATGAAAGAAGAAGCCCGAAAGATGATCCGCATGCAGATACAGATCAATACAAATTATTTTTATTATGATAGCAGCAAAGCACCTGCATTTTTAAATGTAGTTACCTGCAACACCTGCCACCGGGGAAATCCTTTTCCCGCTTATGAATAATTGCCCCCGGTTCTACAACCGTCCAAACCAGTAACAGTATTGTTTCATCAAACTAAAAATAAAATTGAAAAAGCACTGGACATGGATCGCTATTATGAGTGTTGGGTTGGGAGGCTGTAATACTTCCCGTGAGCTCGCCTTGCCCGAAAACCTCAGCATCCTCAGCAGGAAAGAGTGGGGTTCAAAAGCTCCTGTGCTGGCCATGAAAACGCACCGCATTCACAAAATAACCATTCATCATACGGCGGTTAAACAAAATGTAGCCCGAAGCCTGGCAGATAAACTCAGGGGCCTGCAGAAGTTTTCGATGGAACGCAGCCCGCTGTCTGATGGAAGAATAAAAGAACAATGGGCCGATATCCCTTATCATTTTTACATTGCATTTGACGGAAAAATTGGCGAGGCCCGGCAATTACAATATGTGGGTGATTCAAACACACCCTACGATCCCACGGGGCATGCATTGATAGTTTTGGAAGGAAATTTTAACGAGGAAAAGGTTACAGCCTCACAATGGGCAAGCCTTCAACAACTAACCATTGCGCTCAGCCGCCAGTACAATGTAGACAGCAGCCGCATTTCCGGGCATAAGAATCATGCAGATACAGGTTGCCCTGGTACAAACCTGTATTTAAAACTTCCGGAACTAAAAGCTGCAGTAGCAGGTACATTACCTTAATTGGCAATTAAAACCTCATTCTTGCCTGCATAATATGTTGTTGTTAAAAACCTGACATCATTTTTGCAGCATCAAATGCGATAGCTTTACAAATTGTATTCATATACCTGGCTGCAGGAACTCAAAAATTAGCATTAGATGAACCAACCAAAAAAAATTTTTATCAGCGATGACGAGATGGATATACTCGACATATTAACGCTGATGTTGCAGGCCCAGGGATACATGGTACGTACCACCGTAGATCCTAATACTTTGTTTGAACTAAAGGACGAGGAATTACCTGATATCATCCTGCTGGACATTTGGATGACGGGCGTTGATGGCAGAGATATCTGCAATCAACTTAAACAAACAGAACGTACAAAAGACATTCCCGTGATCTTTATTTCTGCTAATTCCAATATTCAAGAAATAGCGGAAAGCTGTAATGCGCAGGGATACATTGCAAAGCCATTTGAAATGGCAGAGATGCTGAATATTATCCGCACAACTTTAGAACAAAATCCGGTAAACAAATAGCATTTCTGTGGTAGAAGATACGGCTGCAAAACCGATCGATCAGCACTCAATACCACATAGCATTACATGCAGCGCTGCAACAGCACTGCGAACTAATAATCCTAAAAAATATCAGGAGAGCTGGTTTTTCAAAAAGCCTTCAATGGCACTACAGGGCACCATAAAAGGTTTGTCGTCGATCACAATGTTCAGGTCAGAACCGGAAACGGTATAACCACCCATGATTGACTGGCCAAAAAAACTTACAGAAAAATTGCCCGAGTTTTCATCCCCGGTAAAACTGCCGCTTTGTTTTTCAACTGCCTGTTTTGCTTTTTCTAAAATAGGGGCGGTATCGCCTGTAAATGGTATTGTAAATGTGCATGCTGCCATGGCTCAAATTTAAATGCTGAATGATTAATAACCAAATGCCCGACATTCATCGGGCATTGATTCTATTAAAACGTGAATCTTAAACTAGTTTACACGGCCGTCTTTTCTATCTTTTGAACGACCGATGATATAACCACCTGCCGCACCAATCACACCACCGATAACAGCGCCTTTGGCATTTTTACCAATTACTGCACCGGCTACTGCACCACCAACACCACCAATGATGGCACCTTTGGCAGCCTTACTGATACCTTTTTTCTGGGTAGTGGATGCTGTAGTTCCTGAGCTCGAGCTTCCGCCACTGCTACTCCTTACACCGCTACTACTTGAACTGCTCCGTCTGGTACCACTTGTTCTTGCGGGAGGTGGTACGGTTGCTTTTCCGGAAACTACTGCCCCGCCTGTATAGTCTTCTGTGTTTGCTACTGCGCCTGTATCGGTAAGATAACTACTGTTATAAAAAGTAGAATCGGTTAATGACACTACCTCCTTGTTAGCGTCCAGGTCAGTTTTTCCTTTGCAGGCAACAAAACCCGCCGATATAGCCAGTATGTAGATGATCTTTTTCATAATGTTAGGTTTTTAGAGATTTAGGAATTAGGTTTCAATTTTCAAATGTTCTATCCCATAAGTTCTAAAACTGTGCCATAGTATCTAATTGATATGTGTAATGCATGAATGCCTAATCAAAAAATTGTTAATGTAGAAAGATTTAAGCTCGCTTGCGGCTAAAAAAATTGCTGATAATCAGTTACGGTAGACCATTCTTTTGAGTGGAATATTAATGTGGCCAGAGAACTCGTCCATACATTATAAATCTCTGGGTTTAGCAGCGTGATAACATGCGCACAAGGATAATATTTTATAGATTCCATCAAAAAGTGTTGACAGCTTAAGCAGCCGAAAAAAGTCAATAGATTATACAGGCGAAAGTGGTCATCCGTTTCAAGGTGTTTTAATGTGCTGGTCAATTGTCCCAAACAAAAGATGCCAAAGCACTGCAAAGGGGCCTTGCGGTGGTTTTGGAAGGGTTAAAAAAAAGGTGCCTTAAAATTAAACATAAAAAAACCATCCCGTTTGTGGCGGAATGGCTTTTTTGATATTTAATCGAACCAGTAATTAATAGGCAACTTAAGGCACCAATCTTACGGTATCAACCACCGTTGTTTGACCTAAAGTAACGTTTACAGAACGGGTTGTTGATTGGTGGATGGTATCCTGTGGCACATAAGAGAACGTGAAACTTCCACCAGGGATATCATTAAAGTAATATGCACCACCAGTTGTTGAGAATGTGCTTGAAACGGTATCAGTACCATCCAATGCATAAATAGCTGTGGTCACTGAATCGGGCAATACTACACCCCTTACATTACCACCTGATGGTTCAAACGAAATGAGACGTAATACAGGTTTCAAAATGTAACGTCCGCTGTTGCCAGCCTGTACAATTGATTGCGCAGCATCAAAGTCAAGTTTTAGCCTGTATAAAGAGCCACCGTTCACTGTTTGATTTACCTGAACTTTTAAACCAGATTGTTGTGCACTCGGTGTTTCAAGGCGGATACTATCTCCATCATCGGTAATGATGTAGTTATTATCTCCCAACACTAACCTGATTTGAGAGATAGAACCTGCAGGGATCAAAGCATTTGAAAGAACGGTATCCCTGCCATTGGTGAGGTCTAATAAATTATACATTCCCGGGCGGGTACCTTCCAGGCTGATCCATCCGCTATCGCCCATATTGATGCTAACTTCTCTTATATCCACCCATGCTTCAGAAATATTAACAGGAGGATTATCAGTGAGTCTTACTTCAAGTCGGGCTTGATCGGTGGAGCCGTTGTTAACTGATTTCTGGCAGGAAAAAAGAGAAATGGTTCCAATCGCCATCGCTAAAATTAGCGCTGGTTTTTTGCTGTTGAAAAGCATAATTAAATTATTTAATGTTATTCAAAGGTTTAACAGCCGACTGAAATCAAATACTGTTCCAAAATGTTAAATTGTGTATTAATAGTCAATTCCAAATAAGGAAAAACTAGCCCATTGGGATGGTTTTTTGTATCTTTTTCGGGTATCGATAGCAGCTAAACGAAGCGGTTCAGCGGGCGTGAAGCGATGTGCTGTTTGCAGGTGTTTGACAAACCGTTCCATAAAGTATGCAGTTGCCGCATCATCCACATTCCATAAACTCATGATCACATGATAACTGCCACCAATCAAAAAACTACGTGCCAGCCCTGCAGTGCCTGCTTCCATTGTTTTTCCTAAACCAGTTTGGCATGCCGAAAGTATTACCAGTTCTGGCATTTGCCTGCTTACAGAGCGCATGTTCATTATTTCTTTTGCGGAAAAATAGGAACCAGGCTCACTCAGTACCAAAAAACTTTTTCCCATGGGATCAACCGGGTCGGCAATTCCGTGTGTTGCAAACCAGGCAAGATCAGCCTTAGGCAAATATTTTTTTACGCTGTCTTTTTTTGCATCTGCACCTTTAAGCAACACATATTTTTTAAAGTATGGTATGGAAGCCTGCACCTCTGCATGGGCACCGGGAAGATCAGGAAATGTGAAGGAACTGTCTTTTGGATAAGCAGGATTACTCACCAGTAATGCCTGTTTTATATCAATGCCATTTTTATCGATGCGGGAAAGTTCTTTATCATCATCAAAATCTTTAGGTAGCTCAAGGCCGGCCCAATTGACAGAAGATTTTTTTAATAACTTACCCCGGAGCGCTACAAGGTCAACGAGGCTTGGAACGATGGTAAAACTACACTGGTCGATCAGGTATTTTTTATTCAATGGAAGCAAATGAAATGCAATTGTTCCAATATTAAGCGCCGGAATAATAAGCAGGTGTTTTATGGAGCTATCAAGTTGTTTTGGAAGCAGTACTGTTGCTGCATCATTGGTGGCTTTGTAAAAACTTTGCTTTGATACGGGCTTGGGCAATGGTACATTTCCCCTGTATCTCGGTGTTCTGTTATTACTTTGCTGGTAAAGGTCGAGCGAAGCATTGATATTTTCGCCCAATTGTAGTAAACGATCTTTTTTTATAGGAATCAGGATTGTTTCAATTAATTTACCCGGGGTGAAAAAGGAACGCCGCAATGTGTCATTGCTGAAATAGTAAAATAAAACAGCGATGCCCCTTTCTTTTGAGTAAAGTTGCTTCAACAAAGCTGCCATTCCCGAGTCGGAACTTATCCTATTGGAACTGTAGGTCCTCATTAAATCTGTGATCTCGGAGTTACTCATACCCCTGGTATTTAACAATTGCTGGTATTGCATTTCGTAATTACGATAAATTTCCATTTCCTGCGCAAAGGCATTTAAACCAGCGCATGAAAACGAAAAGAGAATGACGAAAATTTTTATCTTCAATTTCATATTACCAGATGATCAATTCATGGATGAGTTCTAAATAAGCAAGCAACCAATCACCCATCCTTTTTTATCGATGATAAATTTGCAATTTATTATCCCGGAAAGGCAGGATGTGATTTTTTCCTGCAATGAACAAAACGATTAAAGGAGTGAGCGGTTCAGCGTTTAGATTCAGGGATTGTGCTAACTCAAGCATTTGCTCTTGTGCTCTTACAAATCAAAACAGCAAAACAATTCCTTGTAAAATTCTATTCAACTCAATCAAGAAATCCTTTTTAAAGTTGGGTTGCAGGAATGAGTAAAAAAATGGTCCCTTCCAAAAAGAGACCATTCAGTAAATCATTTTTTTCCAAGATTAAGGTTACTGAGATTAAAAGTAATTCCCAGGAATCCACCTATTCCGTAACCACTGGTAGTAAGTTTTGCAGGATCTCGTTCCGGGGTTTTATCACCTAGTTTATAACCATTCGTAAGTTTCTCCACTTTGGCCCCTGCAGCTCCAACCGTAATAAGGATCGGTTCATTTTTTCCAATTGCAGCTGTGAGACCCAGTAAAAAATTCACGTCTTTTTTTTCTCCCTGCAGCGGAATTCCGAATCCTAAGGCGCCACCCCATTTAACCCCGTTAGTTTTTCCACCATAAAAGTGAATAAAGGTAGAGAGGAGCGGGGTAAACAGATCTTTACCGCCTTTGCGAATCACACTATCGGAGCCGATATAATAGTTCCTGTTATTGGCGTCAAAATAACTGAAGGCAACACCCACTGAATTGCGGATACGTAGTGCCTTTCGTTTACTGAGTTCAAAATACTTTACGAGCGTATCTTTGGAAAAGGTATCAACTTTTGGAAACAGCTCCAGCTTAATATCAGAAATATCTTCCTGGTCGCTCACAGCATACGAGAACCTGAAGTTGGCAGTATTGATTTCCTTGTATAACTGGGCGATAGCTGCTACTTCATCCAGCATCAGGTTGGGGTTTGCGGCTGCGGCGGATCGGAGTCTGCCGATTTTTTCAAAATTGCTGACTGCGTTTGCGCCAATCTCTCTTAAGGTTCTGTCTTCATATACGGTGTTGGGATTAATAGCCGATTGTTGCTGTTGCAGGCTATTCACCAGGCTGCTGGCTTCCTGCAAAGATGTTTGCAAACGGTTGTTGTAATTCTTACCGATTGTTAGTACAGTTACAAGATCAGTTTGATCGGTGCCGAGCGCCCGCTTAACCGTTGCAAGTGCTAAAGCTTTGATCTCTGCTTCAGTGTGGTTGATATCGTACTTCAATTCTTTCAACTGCAGTTTTGCTACCTGCAGGTCTTCCAGCTTTGCATTGATCTGTTGCAGGTCTTCATAGTTACCTGCATATTTTGCAGCAGTGCCAAGGTATTTTGCAGTGGCGTTGTCCACACCCTCTGCAACAAATTCGCCCCCGCGGCTTTTAGGAAGATCCAGGCTGGGCAAACTCCCCATTATACCACCCATTCCGCCAGCCAATGCACTGATGGGATTAAACACATCGCCATAACCCACTTCTTCCTCTACCGGGCTTTTGTAAGCTGTTACCCTCGCATTCCAGTAAAACGGGTTGTAATTATTGATCTGGAGCATAATGCGCCCATTCTTTTTGAGATCAATGTTCTTGATCCTGGCGGTATCATTACGATCCACCTTAAAGTAGTTGGTGCGTTGACTCTGGATGTCATACTTTATCAGGTATTGCTGGGCCCAGGAGGAGCCCGCCAGCAAACACGCAACAGCAGTTGAAAGAATTTTCATTTTTATCAGTTGAGTGGGTACTTATTTTTTTACGTATCTAAAACTCATGGGTTCTGACAGGTATAGATTTTTTTGTTCTCCTTCTTTGGTAGTGTGTACTATTTTAAATGAAATCAGCAGGTCCTCTCCCAAAGCATCCTGTGGAAACTGGTTCAGGGGCAGAAAGAATTCAAAATCCTGTTTCTTCCTGTTATAACTGATTTGTTTTTTTGCAGGAAGATTCACCGTTCTTACAATTGCTACAGTACCATTTTCCTGGTATTTTCCATCGGTATCCCTCAGGCCGTAACCTTCCGCATCATAAAACTTGAACAACATTTTTACGGTGCCACCCACATTTCCTGTTTTTAAATCAAACTCAGGGAACAATGATATCCCGTTTTTTGCCTGGTTGTTCATTACAGTAAAGTTGTTGAAGTTTTGAACATTTACCCTGGTAACTTCATTTTTGCGTTTCCCTTTTTTCGGGTATAATGCTTTAATGAGTTCAATATCCCCTTTCGATAAATTCAGGTTCCAATCAACTGTATAATTGTCGAGTGTTTCACCGGTCATGATGGGGTAGTGCATAATTGATTTGTTATCGTACTTCGTTCCATTGGTGTACGATTTTTTATAAGTTTCAAATACCTGGTTATCTACATCATCACGGGTCCAACCCATTTTTGCATATTCCTTGTAAATTTTTTCTTTATCCCATTTAATACCGGAGATGGGGCTGCTATGTTCGTGTAACAAACCGAGTGCATGCCCAAATTCATGCAAAGTGGTGCTCCTCCAAAAGTCAAGGCTATTGCCGAGATCAGAAGAATCGAGGTTCATTGTTTGATCGTAGGCATTGATCTGCTGGCTTACGGTTCCGATAAAAGAGTTATGACCATTACCCCTGCCAATCCAGATCCTGATATCAGCATTGCCGGACCTTACAAAATCAAACTTGATATTGGCATAGTTCTCCCAGATTTTTGCAGCATTGATCACCCTGTTTTGCAGGGTTGGACTTCCGCTTAAAATTTTCACCCGGATGGTGGCGCCAGGGTCCCATAAAAAATAATTGTCTGCCAGCCCGCGGGACTTTGTAGAGTCAGAACTATTCGCATGATAGTCGATGTTGATTTTATCACTTCCGCTCTCCCGGGTGGAGCAGCCAAGGCGTTGGCCCTGGGTAGTCATAGTAATAGCGCCCACCAGTAGGGTAGTCATTAAAATTTTGGTCATTGTGTAGGGTTTTATTAATTAAAGGTTTTATTCTTACGTGAAAAATACATAATTATTGTGAGCTGTAACCAAAGGGGGTAAAGCTTTTACTGACATTTTTTTTTACCTGGCATTAAAAAAAGATTGGAATAAACTTATGAAAAAAATATCCTGCTGCACTCTCTAACCATCAATGAAATGCGGCAAAACAATATTTGCATAAAACAAATTATTTTTTTGTTGAACATAACACACTGTTAACATTTAAACAGATATTTGTTACATTAAGTTTTTACTCTAAACCCAACTAAAGCTGTATCATGCATTCGTTTCTTCCTCTACAATCCCCACTTGCTAAAATGCGAATCCTTTTATTTTCCCTGATGCTGCTCGCCGGTTCCAGTGCACTTGCCCAACCAAGGCAATTAGCATTAATCATTGGCATCAATGAATACAAGCCTTCACTAAATGAAGCTATGGCTGAGTCACGTCGCTCATGGAGCAACCTGGATGGTTGTGTAAATGATGCTACTGCTATAAAAGATCTTGTTGTGTCGAAGTATGCATTTAAATCAGAAAATATTACCACGCTTTTCAATGCTGAAGCTTCCAGGGCAAGGATCATCAGTGAACTTCAAAAACTGGTAGATAACGCAAAAAAGGGAGATGTAGTATTTATTTACTATGCAGGGCATGGCAGCCAGATGAAAAACTCGTTAAGTTCGGAAGCCGATAAAAAGGATGAAACGATAGTGCCGGCAGACGCCTGGAAAAAAGGCGTAAGTGATATCCGTGACAAGGAACTGGCTAAATATTTTAACCTGCTACTTGATAAAGGTGTACTCCTTACTGTTATAATGGATAGTTGCCACAGTGGTTCTGGCAGCAGGGGACAGAATTTTTTGTATGAACCTCCAAAAGCAAGATATATAGAAGAGGCAGATTATGATGCAAAAGATGGCACCGTACCTCAAAGACCCGAAGAAAGAGGAGCGTTGATAATGGCTGCGGCGCAGGATTTTGAATTTGCAAAAGAACATAAGGATGAAAACAATGTGCCGCATGGGGCATTCACCAGTGCCTTATTAAAAGCAGCACAGCAAATGAGTGTGGATGCATCTGCCAACGATTTGTATGTAAGCCTTTCTGCCATCATGAAGTATTACGGCAAAACCCAGGAACCTTCTATTGCAGGCACTGCAGAAAGAAAATCGGGAACCTTATTTGCCTTACCAAAGGGCAGTTTACCCAATGTATTTTATGTGCCTTCCAGCAGGCCCGAAGCAAAAGGTATTGAACTGCAGGGTGGGCTTGCTTTTGGCCTGAGAGAAGGGATGAAACTAGCCAACGGAAAAGATACTCTGGAAGTTATTGAAATGAGGGGTGCCAATAAAAGTGTTGCAAAAGTGCTGACCGGCCCAAAGGATAAAATTGCCCCCGGTACCATGTTCCAGGTAGTAAACTGGGCCAGCAGCAAGGCACCGGCACTGAAAATTTACATCCCGACTGCTGTAAGTGCAAACCAGTTACAGGCATTTACCAATGCTTATAAAACAAGCAAGGCTTCTAAAAAAGTAGAATGGGTGAATGATATTTCACGCAGCAACCCCGATAAAATATTTACCTATACCAATGACAAATGGTATGTAAGCGATAAAAAAAGCGGCCGGAAACCCATGGATAATTTTTCCGCTTCGGGCCTGCAAACTGCAATTGGCACTGCAACAAGCGCTTTTGTAAATATGCCTCCTTCTATGGAATTTGCCGGGGCATTAAAAAAACAATTCAGCAGCTACAATAACATCGTTTTGGTAGATGATCCGGCAACATCGCTGTATAGCCTCGTAGGAACTTTGAATGGTGATAACCTGGCTTATGCACTCGTAAAAACACAGGTAACCGTTACCGATAGTACAGAAAGCCTTCCGGCCATAACTGATTTTGTTACATCCAACGATGCTGCCACATTAAGTGAATACGCATTTCGTATCGCAAAGATCCGGGATTGGATCATGCTCGAAGGGCCAAAGGGTACCAATAAGTTTCCATTCAAGCTCAGCTTCCAGGGATATACATCGGCTACCGTTTTACAAACCGACCAGGTGAAAGTAGGAGATACACTTTCAATTTATGTAGAAGAGGATAAAAAAGATGGGGGATGGAGAAGCAATTACAGCAAACGATACATCTATGTATTTTCGATAGATAGCAAAGGCAATACAAATTTATTGTTCCCTTCCATTGAAAGTGGAAACGTTGAGAACAAATTTCCCATCAGTAATGCCGATAATAATTTAAGCGAAACCCGCACACATATCGCCGACATTGTAGTAGTGCCGCCCACAGGTGCAGATAATTATTTTATGCTGTCCACCGAGCAAGCCATTGGAAACCTGAGTGTATTTCAGCAGGAAGGCGTACTTACCAGGAGCGTAAGCGATAAAAGCCGCGGAGATTACAATCCTTTAGAAGACCTGTTGTTTACAGGTACCAAAACAAGGAATACCAGTCTCATCACCCCTGCCACCTGGAGTATTCACAAAGTAATTCTAAGAACTAAGAACTAATTATTCTTTCTTACCATCTAAAACCGAGCGTTCATGAAATTTACCGCCAGCATTTGTATCGCAATAGTAGCGATCAGCATGATACAATCCTGCGCCACTGCATCCAGGCAGGGATCAGCAACCAGGAATGATGAATTAAAAATGAAGATCACCGAAAAACCTGATGTGATCGACTACGCTGCACTTGCAAAACAAGATGTGCCGGATATGGCTGAGCGGGCAGATAAAAGTCGTGGCCCCATGACGGGCCTGGTAGGTGGTGCCGTATCGCTTGCCACAAATGCAGTAAAACAAATGATAGCAAAGGATCAGAAAAAATATACTGCGGAATATAGTTATGGCCTTACAGATCTGTACTTCTACGACCAGCTTTCTGTTGACGGGCCGTTTGATCCGCTGGGCTTACAGTTTAGTGGATTTAAAATAATAAGAATGTTTGAAAACAAGGGTAAGTCAGACACTGCATTGATTGCCGAATTTGAACTGGACACTGCCACTCCTTACGAGATACTCAACAACTCTGTTTTCCGCCTCAAATTAAAAAGCCTCCAACTGAATTATGCAAAAGCGAAAGTGCCTGCCAACAATAATTTTCTCAATATGGATTTTGAGATCATCTTGAACAGCTCATATGTAAATAACCAGGGCGCTTTGTTTAAGAATATAGAGTTAGGCAGGTTTTACTTTTTCCTACGCAAAGCACCCCTGGATAAGGATGACGCCGGGTACGATGCCTACTACCAATCTTTAGTTGGCAAAAAACTGGATGGCCAGAGTTTTATAGTGCCCCGTTCTTTTGGGTATCACATCACGGGCAGCAATAATGCTCAACCATCCTACAGCCAGGGAGCATATACCATTACCGTGAATGTAAAAGAAAGTTCTAAAAACACTTTTGTGAATCAACTCATCGTAGATAATTCCGGGCAACTGGTAGAAGCACTTGGTGGTGCTATCAAAAAAAAGCTGAACTAAAAAAGCTAGAGAAGTAAAATTGTTCAATTTTTGCCGTGGGTAGGCTACCCGCTGATCTAATCAATCAAGTTTGTTGAAAGTATTCTTTTAAATTTACTTTCTTAAAATAAAAATGGAAAAGCTCAGGTGGGGAATAATAGGTTGCGGCGATGTTACGGAACATAAAAGCGGGCCTGCGTTTAATAAAGTGCCGCATTCGCAGTTGTATGCTGTTATGCGCCGGAATATTGAAAAAGCCCGGGATTATGCCAACAGGCATGCTGTTCCGCTGTATTATAAC
>CBFGLL010000028.1:0-15778 GCA_965649585.1 uncultured Chitinophagaceae bacterium
GTTTGTTTGGAGGCAAAATGGGTCTCTTTGGCGGTACTTTCGGATTCCTGGAAGAGTTTTTACCGTTCACCGACTTTATCCCAACTTTTACCATTGCCTGGGCAGTGCGTTACTTTGGAAAGGAGAAGAGACAGGAAGTCATCAGGATTTCATAAAAAATACTTTAAAAAATCAGATGCGGCTTTTGGCCGCATTTTTTTGATGTTACCAATAATATAAAATTCTGCATTACACGATTTTTGCAGACCTCAGTCACTAACTTAGAGAATTGTCCATCTATTTTAGTCACCACCTACTATTATGAAAAAAATCCTCGCCGTTTTTGCGTTGCTAACAATCTTCGGCAACCTTCAGGCACAATTCACCGCACTCGAACTCTCGAACAAAACCCCGAAGCAGAATGAAAAAATCAGTTTTGTTTACAATAAAAAATATTCCCCTCTTGTAAAGGAGCCAGGGGTAGATATTGTTGTATATGAGTTTACGGATAAGGGCTTGCGAGTAGAAGAACCCAAGATCACGAAGAAAGGAGATCTGTATAGTGGTTCATTTATGGTAGATAGTAATACGAATGCAATTTTATTTGGCTTTTCCTACAAGGAAGAAAAAGATAATAATGGCAAAAATGGCTATCTGGTGCCGGTGTACAATAGTAAAAATAAAATCGTACCCAGGTATTACACATCGGCAAGTCAGGTCTACCGTGGTCACGGGGAATACCTTACCGGTATGGTTGCTAACAAAGAAAAAGCCTGGGCTTTATTAGAGGAGGCGGTTGCTGCTGATCCCTCATTAAAGAAAAACTATTCTTTCCTGGATGAATATTTGGGGGGACTCTTTCGCAACAAAAAAGAAGAAGGACGCAAACTCATACAACAGGAATTGGAAGCTTATGAAAAAAATGGGATTGAGACAGAATGGAATTATTACTTGGTGAGTATGTGGTACAGCAATAGACTTCAAAACAAAGAAAAAGCAGATGCAATTATTGCCGCCATGAAGGTTGCATATCCTAATGGTGATTGGGTGAAATCAGATGCAGGTGAAGTTATAAGTAAAGAAAAAGACATCGTAAAAAAAGAGCAGCTTTTTAAAGAATACCTGGTAAAATACCCCGAAACAAAGGAATCAAAGCAGCAAACGGATCACTTCAGACAACAAATTGCTGAGAGCTATGCTGCGGCTAAAGACTACAACACTTACTTCAAATTCTTAAATGATATAGATCCTAGTCTGCAGGCATCAATGAATAATAACCGGGCCTGGGGTATGGCCGAGAAAGGAGTAGATCTGGAAGAAGCGAAAAAAATGAGCTGGCAAGCAACAAGCTATGCGCAAAATGAAATGAAAACTCCGTCTGAGCCGAAACCGGAAAGTATGACAAAAAAAGCCTGGGACGAAAGCCGTGCACAAACGTTCGCAATGTATGGCGATACCTATGCTTTTATTTTATACAAACTAGGAGATTATAAAAATGGTTACACGTATGCCAAAGAGGCTGCCATTATTAATAAATTAAAAGGCCCTGAATACAACGAACGTTACGCAATGCTGGCAGAAAAAGTACTAACAATAGCCGAAACAAAAAAACTCGTTGAGGACTTGGTTAAAGAAGGTGTAGCCAGCTCAAAGACCAAAGACATCCTGAAAACGATCTATATCAAAGAAAAAGGATCCGACTTGGGTTATGAAAAATATATAACTGCTTTGGAAGAAACAGCCAACAACAAAAAAAGAGAAGAGATAGCAAACTCGATCATTAAAGAAAAAGCGCCCCAGTTTGACCTGAAGGATTTTGATGGCAACAGTGTGAGCCTCGCAGCGCTTAAAGGAAAAGTAGTGGTGGTTGATTTTTGGGCTACCTGGTGCGGACCCTGTATTGCTTCCATGCCGGGTATGAACAAAGCACTTACTAAGTATAAAGACAACCCCAATGTAAAATTCCTGTTTGTTGACACCTGGGAGAGTGTGGAGGACAAGCTACAAAATGCAAAGGATTTCATGAAGCAAAAAAATTATCCTTTTCATGTACTGATGGATAATAAAGATGAAGTGGTAAGCGCTTTCGGGGTAACCGGCATTCCCACCAAGTTCATCCTTGATAAAGAAGGGAATATTCGTTTTAAATCTGTAGGATTCAATGGCAATGATGATGCATTGGTTTTTGAACTAAGTACCATGATAGAAATGGCGAATACAAACTAAAACATAGCGTAACGCAATAAAAAAGGTCCGGGCTTTCACCCGGACCCGCTATTTAAAATAAAAAGGCCTTAAGCCAGGATGCCATGTACGGCGATCCACTTATCGGCACGGAGTAATTTTAATTCATACAACTCAGATGAGCTAGCGCCAAACTTGCGCTCAAATAATTCAATCAGGGCATCTGCACAGCCAAAATGAAAGTCATTATTGCAGCTGTTTATTACGTTGTATGTCCAGGTATAGGTTTGTTCCATAACTAAGGTTTTTTGTAAGCAATTCTGTAGAGAAAATTACCACTACAGGTTTCTGAATCTAATAATGCAAAGCACTTGCCAGCTACAGGCGAAGTTGGTATGCCAGCCGGCGGTAGAAGTTGTTTGTTTTTGTCATGATCCTGAGGTTTTAGTGTTAACAAATACTATTTCAGGTCATTCAGAGGATGGAATTAACGTAACCGCATAGAAATATATGCTGCAAGAATTTGTTTGAATGATTGTTGGAGATTGATCAGAGGATCTTGTGATTGAAAAGCAATTTGCTTTTATGAGAGGTTTGCGACCTAAAAATAGAACAGAATTTTGAAATATGTGGAAATTTCGCCAGCTTTTTTTGCAGCAAACGCCGCCCTGTACTGGGTTTTGCCATTTAAGCCACTGATTTTCAAAGCTGAACAACTCATTAATTTTTCAGCGATTTTAATCCCAAACAGCGCTTACAGCGGCCTGAAACACCTACATTTGCGGCCGAATTAACCTTTCATTAACCGTGGGGGCCAGTATTTTTGCCCGCACAAGTTCATTTTTATGAGAAAATTACCAGCCCTGGTGGCCGTTCTGTTTTTGAGTGTTTCTGCTTTGGCGCAGGAAGATCCGTCCAAAAAAAGAGATGTGGATGTGAGTAAAGCAGGCGACCATATTATGATTCAACTGGGTCTTAACGGGTTGCAGGGAGCTCCCGACAGTATCAGCAGTCATTTAAAGGGATTTCAGCGTAGCGCCAACGCCTATATCATGTTCGATAAAAAGTTTAAAGGCAATCCCCGTTTTAGCGTGGCAATTGGTGCCGGCGTGGGAACCAACAACTATTATTTTAAGAACATGAATGTAGAAATTGGTTCTACAAACCCGGTGCTGCCCTTTGTAAGCACCGACAGTACCCAGAACTTCAAAAAATACAAAATGAGCACTACCTTTTTGGAAGTGCCCCTGGAATTCAGGTTTACCGCAAAACCTGATATGCCTAATAAAAGCATTAAAGCAGCCATTGGCGTAAAAGCCGGTACCTTGGTGAGTGCTAAAACAAAAGGTAAGATTTTGAGAGAGCCCGACGGTTCCGTAATCAACAACTACACGGTAAAAACCATCTCCAAAAGTTATTTTAATACAACCAGGCTTGCCGGTACTGCCCGTGTGGGTTATGGTATTTTCAGCCTTTTCGGCGTGTACTCCTTTTCAGGTTTGTTTAAAGATGGCGTAGCAGCAGAAATGAATAGCTTCCAGGTAGGCCTCAGCGTCAGCGGTTTATAATACAAACCAACGTCAAAATATTTTTCCCCTGGACATCTTCCGGGGGATATTTTTGCTTGCAAAAAAACCCCCACACGTTAAACTTATCACACAGCTTTCTATGTAATTTTTTTAGCCGCTTGTAATGGGTTAATTTTGCGGCTCATTAAACGCCCCAAACAGGTTTGGGGAACCAATATACAATGAGCGACGAAATAAAACACGAGTGCGGGTTAGCCTTCATTCGCCTGCGCAAACCTTTCAGTCATTATCAACAAAAATATAAGTCGGTTCTGTATGGCCTTAATAAGCTCTACCTGCTCATGGAAAAGCAGCACAACCGTGGACAGGATGGTGCAGGTATCGCCGCCGTAAAGCTTAACACCGAGCCGGGTTATCCTTTTTTGTATCGCAACCGTAGCAATGCTTCGCAACCCATCGCCGACCTGTTTTCTCAGATAGGAAAAGAGATCAGCGAAGTGGAGCGCCATCAACCTGATATTTTACAGCACCCCGGGCTCATGAAAGGTCATTTACCGGTAATGGGGGAAGTATTGCTGGGGCACCTGCGTTATGGCACCCAGGGAAAAAACAATGTAGAATTTTGCCATCCTTTTATAAAAAAGAATACCATACCTGCCCGCAACCTTGCATTAGCGGGCAATTTTAACCTGGTAAATACCGAAGAATTATTCGGCCTGGTGAATATGGCCCCTGGCGATTTCCAGAGCCAGAGCGACCTTGCTGCTATGATGGAAGTGCTCCATCATTTTCTTGTAAATGCAGATGAAAAAGATGCAGGCAAGTTGGACATCATCAATGTATTGAAAAAAGCGGTGCCTTTATTTGATGGTGGTTTTCATTTTGGTGGGATCGTGGGCAATGGTGACGCATTTTTAATGAGAGATGCTCACGGTATCCGGCCTGCCTATTATTATTACAATGATGAAGTGGTGGTGGGTGCCAGCGAAAGAGCAGCCATTCGCACCGCATTTAACCTGGAGGAAAATGAAGTTCAGGAATTGATGCCGGGTAACGCACTCATCGTAAAAGCTGACGGAACGGTATCGGTTGAGCAAATAGTTGAACCCAAAGAAAGAAAAGCCTGCAGTTTTGAACGTATCTATTTTAGCCGTGGCAGCGATGAAAAAATTTACCGTGAGAGAATTGCATTGGGATATAAACTTAGCAGCACCATTTTAAAAGCCGTTGATTACGATCTTAAAAATACCATCTTCTCCTTTATCCCAAACACGGCGGAAACTGCATTTTACGGGTTGATCAAAGGCGCAGAAGATTACCTCAACCAGATAAAGGTAGAACGTATTTTAAGCTGGGGCAAAGACTACGACGAGGAGAAGCTCAGTGAAATGGTCAACCGCAAAATACGTATTGAAAAAATTGCCATTAAAGATGTAAAGCTGCGTACGTTTATTACCGAAGACAGCAGCCGCAATGAAATGGTGCAGCACGTGTATGATATAACCTACGGCACTGTAAGAAACGATATTGACACACTTGTGGTGATCGACGATAGCATTGTAAGGGGAACAACCCTAAAGGAAAGTATCATCCGCATGTTGAGCAGGCTTAAACCAAAACGTATCATCATCGTGTCTTCTGCTCCGCAGATCCGTTACCCCGATTGTTATGGGATTGACATGAGCAAAATGGGTGATTTTATTGCCTTCAGGGCTGCGGTAGAACTTTTAAAAGAAAGCGGCCAGGAAAACCTGCTGAATGAATTACTGGAAAAATGCAAATCATTACAACGAAATAACCAGTTGCATACCGAAAATATTGTTCGCCAGGTGTACAAACCATTTACGCCGGAGCAGGTATCTGCCAAAATCGCCGAACTAATTACGCCAAAAGATATCAGCGTGCCTGTAGATGTTATTTATCAAACCATCGAAAACCTGCATGAAGCCTGCCCTAATAATAAAGGCGACTGGTATTTTACCGGCAACTATCCTACGCCTGGCGGAAACAGGGTTTGCAACAAAGCATTCATGAATTTTATTGAAGGAAAAAATGTGAGAGGCTATTAAACTTTGCGCCACGAGGGTCCAACGACACTAAGAGGCACAAAGACCAAGCAGTCCAATTGAACATTTTGAACCTCTTGAACCCCTTGAACCTTTGAAACCTTTTAAACCTTTGAAACCTTTTAAACCTCTCGAACTTTTTAAATTATGTTAGAAATATTTACCGTTGCAGGGCTCGCAACATTTGAAGTGTACGCCGCCATACCTGCAGGATTTGCATTTGACATGCATCCTTTTTCTATTTTCCTATGGAGTGCTATCGGTGGCCTGGTAGGGGTTTTTGTTGCGGCCTTTCTTGGTGACCGCATTCGTGCATACTTCAGGAAGGACAAGCCTGTAAAAGAAAAAAAACCAGGATTGGCTCACCGGCTCTGGGAAAAATACGGCATCATCGGCCTTGGCTTTTTAGGAACCATGACGGTAGGTGCACCCATAAGCCTTGCTGTTGGCGTAGGTTTTAATGCGCCATTAAAAAAACTGGTTACCTGGTGTTGTATAGGGGTGCTGGTGAGATGTGCGGCATTCACAGCAATCGGGCATTATGGATTACAAATGTTTTAAACTGAAAACAATCCTGCTTTCCACATTGTATTCATCGGTTTATTATCCCAAAACATTTCAAAATCATCTAACCCTGTGCTGGTTTCATAATCCGCCATCATTTCCCTGGGCGAATAAATTTTAATATTATCGGGGCTTAATTTTGGCAGCATGCCCACTAACCAATCTGCCTGGGTTTTTAAAAGCTGCACCTGGTGACTTCCCGACTTTGTGATAAAGGTTAAAGTTGCCATCTCCCTGCTCATCCCTTTTTTGGATTGAGTAAAATATTCAACCGATGGTATTTTACCCAGGTAAATTACTTTGGCATTGGGTTTAAAAGCGAGGTCTTCTTCTATCAATGCATTTTCAATAAAGGCCGGATCTACTTTTGTTTTTGGCACTTTTTGTTCAAACCATTTTTGCAGTGGTTCATCAAAACCCAGGTTATGCATATAGTTGAACAAAGATTTTTTTAAGCCGTAACTAAAACTTTCATGATCTGCACCAGATGGGTCGATATGCACGATATCATTATTGGCAAAGGTTCCCACCAGCTCCGTTTCCTTTTCCACCATATATTTTGCCGGCTCCATACCAACAGGGCTATGCGCCGTCATAGCAAACTGGTGCCAATAGGCCGATTGCAACACACCTGTTTTAAACATTTGCCGCACCATTTCCAGGGAGTCAATTGTTTCCTGCGCCGTTTGCGTAGGAAAACCATACATGAGGTAGGCATGCACCATGATGCCCGCCTGCGTAAAATGTTTGTTCACCCTTGCCACCTGTGAAACAGTAATGCCTTTATTGATGAGTTGCAGTAAGCGGTCACTCGCAACTTCCAGCCCGCCACTTACCGCAATACAACCCGATGCCTTCAGCAGCAAACAGAGATCTCTTGTAAAACTTTTTTCAAATCGCACATTTGTCCACCAACTCACCACGAGTTTCCTCCTGAGTATTTCTATGGCCAAGGCCCGCATTAATGCAGGGGGTGCTGCCTCGTCTACAAAATGAAATCCGTTTTCACCTGTTTGTTTTATAACGGTTTCCATCCGATCGCACAGTACACTTGCTGCAATAGGTTCATAATTTTTTATATAGTCAAGGCTGATATCACAAAATGTACATTTTCCCCAATAACATCCATGTGCCATCGTGAGTTTATTCCACCGGCCATCACTCCACAGTCGGTGCATTGGATTTACCACTTCTATTGCAGAAATATATTGGTCCAGGAAAAAATTTGAATAATCTGGCGTACCTACATCGCCCTGCCTGTAATCTTTACAGTTGGCATTGTTGATGTAGATCACTTGTCCATCCCTGCATACAAAAGTTCTTTTTAGTGATTCTTCTGTTACCTTCCCTTCCACGAAAGCGACCAGGTTTTCAATAGGTGCTTCGCCATCATCCAAACTAATAAAATCAAAAAAATCAAACACCCTTGCATCCGACAGGGAGCGCAGCTCTGTGTTTGCAAATCCGCCACCCATCACCGACTTAATCCCAGGATGATATTTTTTTATCCATTGACCACAACGAAAAGCGGTGTAAAGGTTGCCCGGGAAGGGCACAGATATGGCTACCAGTTTTGGATCAACTTCTTTTATTCTTTTTTCCAGGATATTGATCAGAACGGCATCGATATAAGTGTAGGGTTGCTGCAGCGATTCATACAATTCATCAAAGCTGTTGGCGCTTCTTCCCAACCGCTCTGCATAGCGGCTAAACCCAAAATGTTCATCTACGGTTTCCTGTATAAAATCGCCCAGGTCTTCCAGGTACATGGTAGCAATATGTTTTGCCTTATCAATAATGCCCATGCTGCCAAATGCCCAATCCATATCATCAAGCTGGGCAAAACGGCCAGCTTCTGGCAGCAGGTCTCTTTTGCAAATGAAATGTGCCAGCGTCGGATTTTTGTTTTGCAAAAAAGCAATACAATCATCAATAGTATTAATGTAATCCTCTTTTAATGCAAAAATGCGCCTGGTATTTTCAGAAAAGGTAGCAGTGTCGGTCACCTGCTCAAATAAATGAGTAAGTCCTTCCTTGTTAAACAAAGCTATTGTTACTTCAATACCCAGGTCGCTTTGAAAACTGCTGATACCCCTTGTATTTAAAAATCCTTTTAAGTAAGCAGTGGCCGGGTAAGGCGTGTTTAACTGGGTAAACGGCGGCGTTAACAGGTAGACAGTTTTGCTCAACTAAAAAGATTTAAGCGGTAAAAATAACCAATCCTTTTTAGTCTGCTGCCCTCGCTGAAGCTGCATCTATATTTTTTCCGAAAAAGATGGCATTCATTAATAGCCTTGTACCACCCAGCCAAAAGCCACGCAGGTTAATGTTTTCAGATATATTGATGATCCTTCCCGATCCAGAAGCATTCACCAGCACCGCTGCGCTGTTTTTGATGGCTGCAAGATTTTGGTTACTTGCATAACCCGATTGTAATGGATTGCTTCCATAATAAAACGGGCTTGCATAATTATTCTTCGGTATTTCCATAAACACCCTGTTCGGCTTGAATAAACTCACTGTTTTGGTATGATAACCGTAAGCCAGGGGATGTGTGAGGTCAACCTGTGCAGAAAAGATAGCTCCGTTCATTTGCTGGCTTCCATCAATTTGTTCTCTCTGCACATAAGGAAGCCTGCCAAGGCTATCGGTTGGAACAGATGCTTTTTTCAATTTTACATTTGATATTTCATTCTCGGCTGCCCAGTTTACCGCTTCTTCCAGTAAAATTAAATTTCCGCCTGCCTGAATCCATGATTTTAGTTTTTCTTTGTTCAGCTGGTTATATGCACCCGACACCATGATGATGGTATTGTAGCGGCTTAGCTCTGTACGGTTAAACTGGTCAATGTCAAGATGTGTGGATGGTATATTCATTCGCTGATCCAGCAGGTGCCATACTTCTCCTGCGTCCAGTGCGTTTACTCCTCTGCCTACCAGCATCGCTACAGATGGTTTTGCCAGTGCTGCAAATTTATTGCTCCCGATATCAACCCCTTCCAAAGCCAGCCCATTGTTGATTGCATAAGTATTAAGCTGGTATTTACGGGTAACATCCTTCATTAACTCGTAAATTCTTTCTGCCGAAACCCTTTGGTTGTTGATAGGAACCAGGATGCTGCCATATCCAAAATATTGCTGTGTGCCCGCTGTTGACAATGTAGAGGGCCTGGTAGCCACTTTCAGGCTAAGGCCGGCATTTTGTAATTCGTATAAAGCTTTGGGCGCATAAAATTCATCCCATGAAAACAAATAGGCATAATCCGACTTCCCGTTTCCCCCCACAATTTGTTTTGCTGCAAACGGGACGGAATCAACTATTTTTCCGGTATTGGCCTGGGACAGTTCTTTGTAGGTAATTCCAAATGCCAGCGGCATTGTCCAGCTGGAAATATCATAAAACAAACTGTCAGAAAAGCTCAACTGTTTATCAAAAATTGCTTTTATCAGTCCTTGTTGCGGCTGCTGAAGGGGCACAACAAATGATCTGCCCTTTGTGAATGTTTCATCAAATGGACCATCAAATTCTTTCACTACAATTTTATGCCTTAACAACATTTGCACGAAGAGATTTGTTTTACCAAGGTCGTACCTGTCACCAAACACATAATTTTTGGCAGGGCCAAAAAGGGATTGTTTGTAAAAATCTCTTTGAAACTCATGCAGCTCCTTTTTTAGTTCAAGTGCGCCCTGGAGTGTGGAAAGCGTTGTTACAAACTGGTTGCGGATAGTTGCCGGAAATGTAAGGATGCCGTTTTGGGTTTCCTGTGCATGCCCGCGGCTGCTCGCCTGTTCAAACAAAATACCAATACCTCCGTTTATATCAGGAAAGGTAGATCCTTTGCCATAATAAAAATCATCATAACTCTCCTTTGTAAAATAAAATGAACCGATGCTGTCCAGCACTTTTGCATGGTATCTACCCAGTTTATTCGTGAGTTCCTGGTTTTTGGCAGGTGTAAGTGGGTTAACCCTCGACGGCACACCAGGCTGAAAGAAAAAGGTAGCATTACTTCCCTGCTCATGATGATCGGTGAGCACATTGGGTTTCCAGTCGTGAAAAACTTTAATGCGGTTGGCACTTTCAGGATGAACTCCGGGCAGCCAGTCCCTGTTTAAATCAAACCAGTAATGATTGAATCTTCCGCCCGGCCACACTTCACTAAACTCACGGCTATTGGGATCTGTAACCAGGTTTTTGCTTTTATGCTGGTTGGCCCAGGTAGAAAAGCGTTGCAAGCCATCAGGATTAAAACTAGGATCAAATAAAATGATGGTATTATCCAACAATTTTTCAATGGCGGCACCTTCGGCTGCGGCAAGATAGTACGCACTTAGCAGGGCGGCGTTACTCCCGCTCGGTTCGTTACCATGTACGGAGTGGCCTATATAAACCACCGCCGGCATTTCAGCAATATTTACAGAAGCAGACCTGGAAGGATCGCTCAATAACAAATGCTGTTGCCTGATATTTTCCAGTTGCTGCAAATTTTTTTGCGAGGAAAAGATGAGCAACACCTGCGGCCTTTGCTCATAGGTATAGCCCATTGTTTTAATTTGGACACGATGGGGAGCAGCTTTTGCAATGGCCTGCATATAGTTTACCAGGCGGTCGTGTGTAACATGCCATTCACCTACTTCGTGGTGAATAATATCTGCCGGTTTTGGTACTGACGCAGAATAACCGATATGAGATGGCAGGTAATAATCCATTGATTGGGAAAATGCAACACTGTTAATTGTTCCCAAAAAAATAAGCAATAAAAAATTCTTCATGTTCAGAGTTTAATATCGAAAGATAAGTAATGAATTGCTGTTAACCATTCCCTTATTTAATGCTAATTTTATTTGCGATGCTCTGTAATACAACCGGTTAAGGCAATTTTTTTATGCTTTGGCACGGTTTTCATAACACAGGGCTATAAAACCTTAAATCATGAAAAAACTTCTGTTCTTATCGATGGCTGTACTTCTCAGTATGGCTACCATGGCCCAGGGTAAAGGCAAGGGCCAGGCTAAAGGAAAAGCAAAACAAACTGTTGCTGCACGAGGCCCATCGCAAGCAAATAAATCAAACAAAGGCTTCGATCAAACTATCTGGGCAGGTACTTCGGGGCTGGGGAAGCCATCCAAAAACCAGCCGGCCAAAGTGAGGCAGGCTTTTATGCGTGACTATCCAAATGCAACCAATGTGGTGTGGAGTAAGTATCGGGGCGACTGGACGGCAACTTTTGGGTCGGGCCTTTTTGGCAGCCGCACAGCGGTTTACCACGCAAATGGAGAAAGGCGAGATACTCGTTCTGTCATCAACAGCAACCAGCTTCCCGGTGGCACCACTATCTGGGACAGGATCTTTAAAAGGGACGGCGTAACAGCTCCATCGCAGGTAGTGCAGGTGGAACCTTCCGGTACTTTAGGCAAAATTTTCAGGGTGGCTACATCTCCCCTGGGAAGTGCAGCCATACAATACCTGCTGTATAATGCCAATGGCGACAGGGTGAATTACGATTATTAATTTTATATTACCATACAGCAAATAAAAAGTTAAGGCTGTCTTATACAAGGCAGCCTTTATTAAATTTGTAGCCGCAAACAGCCGCGGCACTCTAAAGAATATTACATCATGAAAAAATCTACAAAAACGCTTTTGTTTGTTACAGTTACAGCGGTGGCTGCAGTAGCCGCTTTTGCTTTGATACAACGGAGCCAGCAAAGAAAAAAACTAAAAAAAGTTTCGAACGAAGGTTATGAAACCGCAATGGATATTATGTACCCCGACCATGCCTATTCCAACAGGTTAAAATATGGACCGGTATTGCCGGAATAACTACCCAAAAATCTGGTTTAAAATATAGGCAAGCCGTACTCCACCCCGCAATAAGCGGTCTTCGAGTACGGCTTTGTATTTAAAATTATAGTTCCATCCCAGCTTATCTTCATTGGTTTTCACATCTCCATAAATTTGCTCGGCTATCAGGTAGCTTTCATACATCCAGTAACTGAGATCCGACTTGTTCCACTCTGCTCTTTGAGCCGGCGACACATAGTTAATAGCGTTGGCATATTCCGTATAACTTAGCTGCTGATGATCGATCAACACTTCGTCCCATATCTGGTGCAGGTTATAGGGGTCTTTGAACCATAATACCCTTATCCGGTTCCCTCCCCTGTCGTCGGGCCTGCCTACGTGCATCGGCTGATGAATATCACCCACGAAGTGAATGAGCAGGCGCAGGTACATTTGTTTTGTAACGAGTGGCAACTCCTTTTTCTTTAACTCCGCTATTAAAAAATTGATGCGGTTATAAGCCGTCATACTCGTATCAGCCTTTATGGCCTGTATTGCATCGTCTTCATTTAATCCGCCTTTAATATTGATATAATGCCATGTACCCAGGTAATTATAAGTGCTGTCTGACTTTATAAAATCGGCCCAGTTAGCACTCATAGCGATGCTTTCATGGCCAAGAATGGAAGCAATATTTTTCTTTGCCTTTTTTGAAAGGTAACTCTCCGCTATTTGTCCTACGATCCTGTGGCCCAACATGCCCCAGGCAAAAGACTGAACAGGCGTATATAATAACATAGCAAATACAAATGCTTTTAAAATCGTTGTTTTATTCATAATTGAAATTTATTTTAAAATATCCGCTCTATTAAATGTCGCCCAATAACTCAAACTGACCGCTTAATAAATGGTAACATCCAGGTAACAAAATCAGCAGATATTTGATATAGAAAAGAAACAAACACAAGATTACTCAATTAGTTCCAAAATATTGCGCCCAGGCGCATCAACTCGGTTTTTCATAGGATATTGGATTTTAAAGCGGGGCTGGATTTCTATCCTGGCCCTTTTTTTTGCCCATTGCTGATGCTTTTTACTGCACCAAGAAGGAATGGATGGCTTCTGCCAGGGAATCAATATTTACTTTTTCGATGGGATGACTGGTTTCGGGAAGTATTTTAAGTTGTGCGGCGGGTATCAGCTCCGCAACTTCCTGGGTTTCTTGTTTCGAAACCATTTTATCATTATCTCCCAACATTAATAAACATGGTTGCTCTAATGCTGCGAGGAGCGCCGCCGTAAGTGGATTGTTATTCCCCAGGTTGATCATGAGTTGAGCCGTCAATTCCAGGTGTTCCTTCCAATCCTGCGGAGCATGGCGTTTTGAAAGCGTTTCTGCGAAAGCCGGCACTTTCGTTTCTATAACTCCAGTATTAAGCATGGCTGTTTCTTTCATCGCTATTTCCGGCGACCAGTCGAACTTGGTGGCCAGGGTAATAATTTTTTCAAAAGCAACGAGTTTTTGAGCCGCAGCATGTAAAGCAACAAAACCGCCCATGCTATATCCAAACACGGATGGATTTGAAAGGTTATTCTGGCGCACAAAGTGCTGCAGGGCCTCAGCAAAACCTGTTATTGAAAATTGGAAGGGATGGATGGGTTCCCCTCCATGCCCGGGAAAATTAAAACGATAGATACGGTAATCGCTTTGTAGAGCAAGTTCCAAAGGTTCCAACTGATCTTTGATGCCCAGCGCACCATGCAATAAAACGAGGCTTCTCATCTTTATTATTTTATAAATCCTTCGCTTTGCCAGCTTTTAAACACCTGTATGGCACTGTCGCTCAGCTTCGGATTTTTAAAGGGCATAAACCCATGATCTCCGGGATTAAGTTGTATGCGGCGCAGTATGTCGTCGAAATTAACTTTTACTGCATCGTAGCTATCCAGGGGTAACTTTTTACCCCCTTTTGCAGGCATATGGCAGGGGCTGCACTTTTCAGCTACGAGTTGTTGCACATTGGCATCATAAGTAATGGGTGGTGGGGCAGCCTGTGTTGCCTTTTTGGTGCCGGAGCAATAAGAAAAGATAACGATCAAAGCAATGGTAGAAAGAATAAGTACAGCTTGTTTCATATTTTTGATTTTCATTTCAATTTAGCAATTTTAATTCTTCTACCATAGTTTTTAATAAGGGCACGGAGATTGCCCGATATACCCGGGAAAAAATTTTCGAGATGAAAAAATTATATATCGTTCGCCATGCAAAGAGCAGCTGGGGCAATTTTACAACGCCCGATTTCGACAGGCCTTTAAATGAAAGAGGAAAAAGAGATGCGCCCATGATGGCTAAACGACTGCAAGATTCCGGTGCGGAGATAGCTGTATTCATCAGCAGCCCCGCCAAAAGAGCCAAAAAAACCTGCAAGGCTTTTGTGGAAGTGTTTAACCGGGAAAAAGAAGAAATTATATTTGTAGATGAACTGTATCACGCTTCTGTAGAAACATTTTTTAATACCGTGGCTGCCATTGATGATCGGTTTGATTCGGCTGCAATTTTTTCGCACAACCCTGGCATCACCGATTTTGTAAATGCCTTAAATACCGGGACCAGTATTGATAATATGCCTACCTGTGCTGTGTTTGCAGTAGGCATTGAAGCTGGTAGCTGGGCAGACTTTGCGGACGCACCCAAAAAATTTATTAGCTTTGATTTCCCAAAATCAGTTGATGAATGAAATTTTTAATCGGCGCCCTTCTCTTTTTGTTTCCTTCATTATCAGTATCAAGTCAATCCCTGGAAGGTTATGTTGTGTTACACACCGGCGACAGTAGTTTCGGAACAATTTTCCTTACCAGAAAGGTGGTTCAGGTAATTGATAAGGACGAAAACGTGATGAGTTATCCTTACAGTGAAATTAATTATGCAAAGGTTGGATCAAAAGAAGGCCGGGTTTTTTCCGGGAGAATGATGTATTATAACGATGCACTGGAAACAGATAATGTTTCTAAAGCCAGCTCTGATACCATCTTACTTGCTAGAGAAATCTTTTCTACCCCAAAGATGACCTTGTATGATGCTACCGATGCTTTGGGCAAAATTCATTACCTGGTAGCAAGGCCGGGAGATGAATTCCTCACCTCACTTGCGGTAAGTTACACTTTAGGTTCCTTTAAGTCAACAGCCAACAACCTCAATCCCAGGGCACAGGCAGAGATAAAATATTATGCCGGTCAGCTAAAAATGTTATTCGGGAACTGCAAGCAGATTTCTAATGACGAATATGAATCCCTGTCTTATACCAGCTACGCTTTAAAGGCCATCATTAAACGGTATAATAAAAAGTGTAAGTAACTCAGGAAAGCGTTTTGGTAAAATACCTTGCATCTTCATGAGGGTTGTGATAGTAAGGAGCACATTCCGAAAATCCATGTTTTTTGTAGAGTTGGATGGCCGGTGTCATGATGACGAGGGTATCTAAATTGATGGAGGTATAACCCGTATCTTTTGCAAATACCAACGCATCCATTAGCAAGGCCTCCCCAATACCCAAAGACCTGAAGCCTGGACGCACCCACATTCTTTTTAATTCAGCCACCTTACCAGCAAACTTTCTTACGGCTACGCAGCCCGCCAGTTGATCATTGTGTTTGCATAGGAAAATAGC